>QHWL01000460.1 GCA_003222555.1 Acidobacteriota bacterium
ACCTCAAGTGAGCCCAAGCTCTCGCCGCAACCATTGGACGCCGAAACAACGTAGTAGTACGGGGTTCCATTTGTGAGGCCGGTGTCGGTATAGGGAGGCGACGAGACTTGAGTGGCAATCGTTGTGTACGGGCCGCCACTCACGAGCGAACGCCTGACACTATAGCGAGTAGCGCCCGCGACAGCCGTCCAACTGACCGAAACCGTGGTGTCGCCAGAAGTCGCAATCACGCCGGTCGGTATGCCCGGTGACGCGCACGTTGCCCCCGCCGACACTCGGGCGATCCAGGTGCCCCAGTCCGCTCCACCATCGGACCGCGTGTACTCACCCGCAATCCAAACGCTCGCGTTCCCGTCGAACGGATCGGCAGCGGCGCCCGAGTAGTCGCCCCAACGCGGAGGATTGGGCGAGGGATCGTAGGCGGCGAGTCCCAATTTCACGAGGATGGGCGTCTGGAGCGTACCTGCGCCATCGGTCACGTTGTGTGCACTCGTGTAGACCGACGCGAACTCGCTGATCGAGGATCGATTGAACACGGTCACGAGGTTGTTGCTCGCGTCGATTTCGACGGCCGGATAATAGTAGTACTCCCCCGACTCGCCGAACGTGATCTCCTGACCGACCGTTGCCGTGGCCGTCGAAACCTGAACGAAATGGAGGCACGACCGCAAGGCGTTATCACCCGCGGGCACGCACCCCGTATTCCCGGCCATCCATAAAGAGCCATTGCGGTAGACGACATTGAGCAGTCGCGCATCGTTGGTGGCAATCAGCGTTGCGCTTCCTGCTTGAGCCGCATCGGCTGGCGTGACGAGCGTCGTTTGCATCGGTAAGGCTGCCGTCGTCACGGCAAGGCCACCTCCCGGGCCAGGCACGCCGTCGATCGACCACATTTGCAGCGTCGAAGTCGGATTGCCGGTGGAAACTGCCGCCATGTACAGCGTCGATGTCGACGACAGCGACTCCGCGACCTGAATCGACTCGACTGCTTGCGGCGGCGCAAAGAACTGCTGCGCAGGCGCGCTGGCACCGGCGATCAGATCGGACTTTCTCAGGACGAGGAACTCCGAACCGAGAAACTGTTGCGTTGAGATGGTGAACGCGTCTCCAGTCAGTGCCAGCTTGTCGTCATTGAACCCCAGGGAAGGAAAATCAGGAAAGGCGTCGTTGAAGGATGCCACGTAGAGCGTGTAGGTCCCCGTCGGGTCGCTCGTTTTCGACACCGCCAGCCGCCAGGAGCCGATGCTTTGGAACAGGCTGTCGAACCCGAGCGTGACAACGGAAACGAACCACCGCCCGCTCGCTGCATCGTATCGCACTCGTGGATCAGAAATGAGGTAGGTGAAGAAGTCGACCGCGAAGAAGGCGCCGAGACCGTTATCGTAAATGACGGACGGCGGGTTGGTCTGCCTGCTCCAAATGCGCACGTGGTCGTTCACGGCCTCGAAAATGTGGCCGGGGCCGACTGCGACCTGCGTGTCGGGTGGGATAGCCCCGCCGTCGACCAGACTCATCCCATCAAACCCGGCGCCGTCGATGGCGACCGTTGAGAACGGCGATGGAGGAGCGCTCGAGGGCGCCGACCTCAGAGGCGTCACTCTCTGTTCGTTCGCAAGATCTTTGTGGCGACGAAATGCGGCCGGGTGGGGGTGTTGAAACTCCTTCAGTCGACGACCGCCCCGTTCCCCAGCGGCTTGTGGCGCCAATGCGCGGAGCNTCCGTTGGACGCTTGGGCATGAACTCTGGTAGAAGTGAAAATTGTCACGAGGCTCCACATGGCCACAATCGCGGCGACGGTGATGCGAGTTACACGATTCATGTCTGCTCCTCCTCGTGGATCGAGCGGCCTTCGTCCAGTTGGTTCTATCGGCGCGGGAATTGCTTTACGGTTGGGACCTTCGCCTGCCAGAGCAAGTGGGGTACCCACGGGAGAATGGCGACGGGTGGCTATAACCAGCGGAGACGGCGTTGGTTGGCGTGATCCACGGAAGTGTTGAAGGCTGCGTTGGGGAATGAACCCCCCAGTTCCGTGATCCGGCGACGAATCCTGCGTGAGCCTAAGCGGTCGCGTTGAGTAACTAGGTTAGAGTGCGGCTTTAGTCGCGCCCGGGCGAGGTGATCGGGCCCGCTGGCGGTTACGGGCCGAGCGCTTCAGAGGGTGTGAACAAATCGCGTTCAGTTCGCGTTCGGCCTGCAAAAGATACTTTGGATTACGCTGCCGCGACCGGCGATGGGTATGAATTCCGACGAACCGCCATGTTGCACGGCGACCGACTTGGCTGTCAGCAGACCAAGCGATGCCATCAGATCGCTCGAGCGCGTAAACCCCGGCTCCCGCAAATATCGCGCGACTTCAGCTGGAATCGGCGTCGTCCGCTGCACGACGTCGATGCTGAGCGCTTTTGAGTTGGGCGTGGCCGCGCGCACTTCCACGTGAGGCTCCACGCACTCTTCCAACAACGAGAGCGTCGCCAACACACACCCGGTCACCGCAACCACGCCGAGATTCTCGTCGAACGTGTAGGAGGCCGCGTTCGGCGCCACGGTACACTCGAGTTGAAGTCGCGTGAGCTTGGCTTCCGCCTCGAAGCCCGTCTTGACGTGCTCCAGAATCGATTCTATCGGTCTCGCGCGACTCGACCCGAGCCGGCCGGTGACGACGGCGGTGGCGCTCGCCAGCCATGCCGCGCGCCATGCCTGCGCCTGCACGAGGTCGGCGGTGACGCGACGCCGAAATGTGCTGCGGGCGTTCGACCCGAGAAGAGCGGCCGACGAACCAATGCTGATCAGCTCGCCCGAGAGGGCCTGAAGCACCTGATTCACGCACTCGGCGACAGCGGACGAATGAGCCTGATCAGACGCAGCCGGAGCCCGGACGTTGTCGGCTTGTGCGAGTGCGCCCGCTTGCGCATCGTCGACTTCGTAAATCAGGCACGGCACGTCGGTGACGCCGGCCTCGATGGCGGCAGCCAGACGTTTGCGGCCGGCAATCAGCTGGTAGCTTCCATTCTCCGCGCGCACAAGAAGAGGCTGCACGATCCCGTGAGTGGCGATCGACCGCACGAGCGGTTCCAGCTGGGTCGAAGACGAGGGAACCACTGCCACGATCTGCCGGGTCGGAATCAAGCGAATCGCAGGATATGCGTACCTCGATTCGAGTTGATCGACATAATGCGAGTCGGCGCGCATCCGAAAGTCCCGCGGCAGCCCTTCTCGTTGGCTCGCGCGGCGGTCGCCGTGGACTCTTGGAAGCTCTTCATTCCGGTCTGCAGGATAAACATCGTCTGAGGAGCGTTCGAGTTCCGGCACTTGTTGGGATCCTTAAAAAAAAAGAATTGTGTGAAGGAGGGAGAGTGTGCTGGGCGAAGACTTCATGTTGTGAGATCGCCGGCGCGACGAATTCCGAAATTTTACGAGAGAACGGACTTGGAAGCAAGCGGACGAAATCGCAGCGTTCGAATTCGAATTGGTCGAAAGGCCTTAGCCGACTCCTCAGGAGCGCACGAAGCGCTGGAGCTGCCGCGAGACCGTACAGGAACAATACGCCTGCTGCAATTCCCCCCGCCAGAAAGCTGCCTGACTCCCCTGAGCTCCCGCCGTTCCACCGTGAGCACGTCGTTCAGCGGATCTTGGCGCGGTGGCGAGCGATCGATCTGTCATACTTACTAACGGGCGGCCAAGAGGAGGAACTCCGGGGACATCCGTCCATCAGACACGAGGAGCTGACGGCTATGACGAACGGGACCGGTGCGGCGCTTTCCGTTCTTGCGATTCCGGCATTACTGGTCGCGCTGACGGCAGGAACGTCGGCGCAGCAGCGACGAGCCGCACCAGGAGCCGTCTTGCCGTCGCTTTACGATCTCAAGACCACCACCCTACTGGGCAAGTCAGCGGATCTGAGCGCCTACCGGGGCAAGGTGACGCTGGTCGTGAACGTGGCCAGCTACTGTGGTTTCACGCCGCAATACACCGGACTCGAGAAGCTGCACCGCGAGCTGTCCGGAAAGGAGTTCTCCGTTCTGGGGTTTCCCAGCAACGACTTCGGCGAGCAGGAACCTGGGTCGCCGCAGGAAATTCTGGAGTTCTGCAAGCGAACCTACGACGTGACATTCCCGATGTTCGCGAAGGTGGTGACGAAACCGGGTCCCGACCAATCGCCGATTTACAAATTCCTGAGTGGCATCGGCCACCTTCCGGCGTGGAACTTCGCCAAGTACGTGGTCGGCAAGGACGGCAGGGTTGTCGCCTTCTTTCCGAGCGAAGTGACCCCAGATGCCACAGAGCTGCGTCGCGCGATAGACAACGCTCTCGCCGCCAACTAACGCCTCGCCGACGCGGGGGATCCGACTCCCTCAAGCTTCGGCGGGATCTCGCCCAATCACGCCACCCAAACCTGCTCTGCGGCATGCGAAAGCGGGCCCGCCGCCTCCGGCGTCCTCAGGCGTGACCAGGGCCAGTCTCAAACAGCGTCAGGGGCGAGCGGTCAGTGCTTTCGCATCCGGATCGTCGTGCCGGCGGTCGCACCCGGTTCCACGACCCTGAAATCTGGCGGAGGCTCGAACAGGTCCGGCGACGGCTCTGCCCGCACGATGTTCGTCAGCCTGTACGTCGTCTCCCCGAACCGGGGATCCGTTTGGCGGCTCAGCACAAGAACCTTGAGCTCCGGCGAAAACCAACGCTCGGATACGATGTTGAGAGGAAGGTCGTTGCCAATCTGGCCGGCTGGAATCGTGATCGTCGAGCGCGTACCTTCTGTCTCAACACCTTCGACGATCTGTTTGCCAAGGTGTTCGATCGCCGACGAATTCGAGTTGATGAAGTCACTCCTTCGGAAGACGCGGGAGCCTGAGAATGGCGCGGCGTAGTGTGAGCATCGTCTCGGCACGTGACAGTTCGTCGATCGGATCGAACGAGGTGGCCACCATATGGGCGTCGTCAGACTGGAGTGCGTCGATATCGACTTCACGCCTCGACCATGTGCGTCGTTCGCGCTGAACGACCAGGTGACGGGCGATGCCATACAAGTAGGCTTTGAGCGACCCGCGCTCCGGCCGGAAGCGCTCGTGATTCTCCGCGAGCGCGATGAACACCTCCTGCGTCACATCCTCCGCCACGTCACGCGAACCCGACATCTGCACTGAGAAGC
>QHWL01000461.1:0-3520 GCA_003222555.1 Acidobacteriota bacterium
ATTCTCCAAAGTCGGTTCATCAGGACGCCGTTATTGTTGCGGTCCTTGGGTTGTCGTAAGCCACTGCGGGAATCCGTCCGTATAGCGCGCCACGTGAGCCGCGCGCCTCGACGCCATGATCGCACAAGATCATCGGCGCGACGGCTCCATGTGGTTGTTATACTTCCCCACAAGTGAGCCCTCGCCAGACGAACCGCCCGCGAATGCAACGCCCTTGCGAATCACCCGCAAAGCGGCGCGATGGTGCGGACCACGGGTTCGCCGTTGGACCGTTGGATGATGCGGCGAGTTTTGGCTGTTTTCGAGAGGGCTCTCTTCGTGAGACCGGTCCCTGCGGCGGACTTGAAGGCGCCGCCTCTGCGAACATCCCGGACCGCCGAGCGGATCTTGCCGTTGCTTTCAGAGCCTCAAGCGATCAGAATCTTGACTGTGATCACTGGCTCGACACGGTCGTCGGTACCGGCGCGTCGAGCACGTCGCGGACCTTCTGCGTGAGCGCCCGTGGTGTGAACGGCTTCTGCAGAAAGGGCGTCCCTTCGACCAGCACACCATGACGGACGATGGCTTCGTCGGCGTAGCCAGACATGTACAACACGCGAACCGCAGGGTGTTCCCTCACGAGGCGATTAAACAACGGGGGCCCTTCCGATTCGGGCATAATGACGTCGCTCAGCAGGAGATCGATTGGCCTGCCAAATTCGTTGGCCAATCGGAGCGCCTCCTTGGGGTTCCCCGCTTCCACCACGCGGTAGCCGGTGCGTTCCAGCATCAGGCGGACCAGCCGGCGTACGCTGTCATCGTCTTCCACGAGAAGAATGGTCTCGGAGCCTCGCGCGATCTCATCAGGCACTCTCGGTTGGTGGCTCGCGCCTGAGGCGGCGGCAGTGACTCGGGGCAGATAGATCTTGAACGTCGTGCCCCGCCCCACCTCGCTGTACACGTGAATGTCTCCGCCGCTCTGTTTGACAATGCCGTAGACGGTCGCCAAGCCCAGCCCCGTGCCCTTGCCGACATCCTTTGTTGTAAAGAAGGGCTCGAAAATGCGCCCGCTGGTCGCCTCGTCCATCCCTACGCCCGTATCGCTCACCGCGAGCATGACGTACTCGCCAGGCGTGACTGGTAAACGCCGCTGCTGGTAGTGTTCATCCAGCGTGACGTTGGCGGTCTCGATCGTGAGCTTGCCGCCCCTGGCCATAGCATCGGCGGCGTTGACCGCCAGATTGACCAAAATCTGCTCGAGCTGTGTCGGGTCCATCTTGATCCGACCGACGTGTGGTGCGAGCGACACCATGAAGTCGACATTCTCGATAATCAGCCGTTTGAGCATCGGTTCCATGCCGCCGATGAGCGCATTGATGTCCAGAACCGCGGGTTGCAGGATCTGCCTTCGGCTGAAGGCGAGGAGCTGTCGCGTGAGACCGGTTGCTCGTTCGCCTGCTTTTTTGATCTCGAGGAGATCGGCACGCTCGGGAGCGTTCGGAGCCAGCCCTGCGATCAGCAGTTCGCTGAACCCGAGGATGGCTGTCAGCAGATTGTTGAAGTCGTGTGCGACGCCGCCGGCGAGCTGACCGATGGCCTCTAACTTCTGCGCCTGGCGTAATTGTTCTTCGAGCGATTTGCGCTCGCTGATGTCCACACCGATGCCGATCAGGCGGATGGGCTTGCCGTCGCCGTCGTACGACGCTTGAGCACTTCCATACAGCCAATGCGTGCTGCCGTCGGGCCAGATGGCGCGAAACTCCACTGCGAAGTTACGCTCGCCGGCGAACACCCGCTCGATCGAGACTTCCATGCGACGCCGATCATTGGGATGGACCAACTGGAAGAACTCTTTGGTCGTTTTCGGCGCCTTGTCGGGCGTGACGCCGAAGACCGGCGCCATCGTGTCGGACCAGGTCAACTGGTTCGCCGCGAAGTCGACTTCCCACACACCCATTCGCCCAGCGGAGAGTGCAAAGTTGGTTCGCTCCTCGTTTTCGCGCAGGGCCTCCTCCGCCCTTTTTCGTTCGTCGATCTGAATCTCCAAATTCCTCGTCGTTTGCCGCAGCTCTGACGTGCGTGCTTGCACTTCCAGTTCGAGTTTCGCGGCCCACTCGCGCCGCAACTTTCCCAATTCCAGGTGTGTCCGAACGCGAGCGAGGAGCTCGCGAGCCGAGAAGGGCTTGACGAGATAGTCGTCTGCACCGGCTTCGAGACCTTCGACCGACGACTCTTCGCCCGCGCGCGCAGACAGCAGAATCACGGGGATGGTCTGCGTGCGCTCGTCCGCTCGAAGTTGGCGCAAGACACCGAACCCATCCACGCCGGGCATCATGATATCGGTCAAGACGAGATCCGGCGGGTGAGCCAACGCGGCAGCCACAGCCGTCGCGCCGTCTGAAAACGCAGTAACGTCGTAGTGCTCGGCCAGGAGGCGGCGCACATAGTCACGCATATCGGCGTTGTCATCGGCCCACAGAATCCGAGGACGAGAGCCCGGCGGAAGGTCGGTCGCGTCGCAAACGTTCACGCTCGCCCCGACGTGTGGGGACAGGGACGCGAACTGCGCAGGCATATCAGTGACCCAATGCAGCGCCTCCTCGACATAGGCCGTCGCGCCCGTCGCGGTCGAGGGCCGCGAGCGCGGCGCCTCCGTGCGCTCGGCCGGTAGATGTGCGCGTCCTGTCTTGAGGCTGACCGTAAAGGTGCTGCCCCGGCCTTCTCGACTCTCCACGCGCATCTTCCCACCGTGCGCCCGAATTAGCTCTTGCACCAGGGCCAAGCCAATCCCGGTGCCCTCGTGCGTCCGAGACTTCGCTCCCTTCACTCGGTGGAAACGCTCAAACAATCGAGGCAGCTCGGCTTCGGGAATGCCGACACCCGAGTCGGCCACCGCGAATTCCACACAGTCGCCACACCATGTGAGCGTCGTATGAATGCCACCATCAAAGGTGTGCTTGAAGGCGTTTGAGAGAAGGTTGAGTACGACCTTTTCCCACATATCTTTGTCGACGTAGACTCGCTCCGGCAGCGGTGGACAGTCGACGGTCAGCGTCAGGTTTGCCTTCTCGATCGCAGAGCGGAAGCCGCTCACCAGGTCCACGGTATAGTGGTCCAGATTGATCGCTTCATAGCTGGCCTGGACACGGCCGGCCTCGATGCGCGAAAAGTCCAACAGTGTATTGACCAGTTTCAACAGCCGCAGGGTGTTCCGGTGCGCCGTCTCGAGCCGTGCACGGCGAGCTGGCGGCAACGGACCAACACGCTCGGCTAACTCGTCTTCCAAGGGTCCGAGCATCAGGGTGAGAGGCGTGCGGAATTCATGACTGACATTTGAAAAGAACGCCGTCTTCGCGCGATCGATCTCGGCGAGCGCCTCGGCGCGCTTGCGTTCTTCTTCGTAGGCCCGAGCGTTCGCGACGGCGGAGGTCACGGCGGCCGTGATCAGATCGTAGAAGGCGCGGTAGGTATCGTTGAGGGGAAGTCGCGTGCTGACTCCGGCAACAAGGATGGCGATCGGGCGATCACAACCGGGAGGGGT
>QHWL01000461.1:3573-4843 GCA_003222555.1 Acidobacteriota bacterium
TGTCCAGTTGTCGAGACTCATTTGCGCGCACCACGTCAGCCAGAGACCAAACGCCACCTCGTGGACCGTCGAGGTCCACCGTTGGAATCGCGATCTCCGTCGGCAACGAGGGGGTCCTTGTTATGAGCCGAGCTTCTCGCCCTTTATCGCTGAGCAGATAAAACACCGCGAACGGGATGTCCAACTCGAACTCCGACAACGTTTCCGCTGCCAGCGTGAGGGCCTCCTCGCTCGTTTTCGCTTTCCCAGTGCGGGCGGCCAAGTCGCGCAGCGCGCGTGTGCGTCGCTCCCCGACCATCTTGGTCGTCGTCTCGGTAACGGGGTGAAACAGACCACCAACACCACCGGTCTCGTCACGGATGGGGCTGAACGAGAACGTGAAGAACGTTTCCTCGAGGTAGCCATGGCGGTCGAGGAACATCCGTTGATCCTCAAGGTAGGAAGTCTCACCCGCGAGCGCCCGCTCGAAGGCTTCCCCAATGACCGGCCATGCCGAGGCCCAGCATTCGCTGAAGTCCTGGCCCATGGAGAGAGGATGCTTTCCGCCGCAGATCGGCCAGTAGCCATCGTTGTAAATCTGCACATGCTGGGGACCCCAGGCGAGCGAGATAGGGAAGTTGGAGGCCAGGCAGAGACTGACTGTTGTGCGGAGGCTCTGAGGCCACGCCTCAATGGGACCGAGAGGCGTCTTGCTCCAGTCTCTCGATTGCACCACCTTGCCCATCTCCCCGCCGCCGACGAGCCAATTTTCTGGGCACGTGTGTGCGAGAACCTCTTCAACCCTCCGGGGCGTATTAGACACGGCCATCTCGCTTTCTCTGGTCGGCCCGCGGTCGACACGCCCTGGTCGAGTCGAGTATCACAACGATGAGTCAGAGATCGGCAACGACAGGAGCGATCGAAACGAGCGGCAAACACCGAGAAGATTGGGCGGGACCCCGGCGCCGCATGCGCCAGAGGAACTCACACTACGTCTTTCGGTCGGGATGTGCCGTGACGTTAGTCGATGAACCAGGCGTTGCGAGGAGACCGGACGGCGCCTGTAAACCTTCCTTCGCAGTCATTTATGGGGGTCACACGAACGCACCAGCCCATTGCCCGTGGCATGTTCACTTTTGAACACATCGCGGCAGGCCGTTCCCAGTAGACTCCTCGACCGTATCTGCGGTCTCGCTCCGATGGAGGCAGAAAATGAAAAGAAGAGATTTTTTCAGAAAGGCTGGAATCGGATCAGCGACTTTGGTTTCTCTTCCAGCTCTTGCTCACGCCC
>QHWL01000462.1 GCA_003222555.1 Acidobacteriota bacterium
ACGCGAGAACAACGCTCCGCTTCGTCGAGATACGGCGTCGCCATCACAATCGTGATGCCCTGCGACAGAAACTCCGACAGCAGCTTCCAGAACTCACGGCGCGAGACTGGATCCACGCCTGTCGTCGGCTCGTCCAGCACGATGAGCGCCGGCTCATGAACGAGCGTGCAGGCGAGGGCGAGTTTCTGCTTCATGCCCCCCGAGAGGCGGTCGGCGAGGCGGCTGCGGAACGGCGCGAGCTGCGTCATCTCGAGCAGGCGATCGCGCCTGGAGACATAGTCGCTGACGCCGTGAATCTCGGCGAAAAACGCGATGTTCTCGTCGGTGCTCAAGTCGCCGTACAGGCTGAACCGCTGTGAGAGATATCCGACCGAGTCGGCCAACCGGCGGTGATCGCGAACCGGATCCACTCCGAGCACTCGCGCCACGCCCGTGTCGGCTTGCAGCAGCCCGCAGATCAGCCGGATCGTGGTCGTCTTTCCGGCCCCGTCGGGACCGATCAACCCGAACATTTCGCCCCGCTCGATTGACAGCGAGAGCTCGCGGACGGCCGTCGTGCCGCCGTAGCGCTTGGTGATTCGGTCGAGCGTAATGGCTTGGGTCATCTTTTACTCTGTGGCGGGGCCCACCCCTCAACTGCGCCTGGGGCCCCACCCCCAGGCGCTCTCGCTCGCGCCTTCGCGCTCGCTCGGGCTCAAGGCTGCCGCCACCTGTGCCTTCGCGGCCTTCGCCGCTCGGCCTTGTTTGTTGCGACTGTCCGCTTAGTGCAACGGTTGCAAGGGGATTTCTGCCTCCACAGGCATACCGGCCTTCAGCACGCCGCTCTTGTTGTCGACCGCGACCTTGACTCTGTAAACGAGCTTCGAACGGTCCTCCGCCGTCTGTACGTTGCGCGGCGTGAACTCGGCCTTCGTGGAGATGTAGCTGAGCGCGCCGGGAAGCCCGGCCCCGCCGGCATCGGTAAACACCGTCGCGCCCTGGCCCAGGCGCAATCGCGGCACCGCCGGCTCGTCGACGAAAACATTCGCCCACGCGTGATCGAGATCGGTAATGACGACGAGCGGTGCGCGGGGCTGGACCAGCTCGCCGACATCGGCGAGCTTCTCGGTGACGATGCCTGCCACCGGAGCGGCAAGGGTTGCGTCGGCGATGGCTTTCTGCCAGGTGGCGATCTGCGCGTCGGCCGCGGCCACTCTGGCCCGGGCGCCCTCGATGTCCTCGCGACGCGAGCCTGCACGCAGCTTCGCGAGATACTCGCGCGCCGCTCGAACGCGGTCCTGCGCGCCCTGTACGCGCGTTTTCGCCACATCGCGCCGCGTCACCGCATCGTCGCGCTGCTTGCGCGATCCCGAGTTGGATGCAAGCAGCGCGTCGAAGCGCTCCACGTCGGCCTGCGCCGACGCCAGCTCCGCCTCGGTCGCGCCCACGTCGGACTGCGCGGTGGCGAGCTGCGCTTCGGCGTGCCGCACGTCCTCGATGCGCGCCCCGGCGCGCAGCAGGCGAAGCTGCGCGTCGACCTGATCGCGTTCCGCGCGCGCCCGCGCGAGCGCCAGCTCGGCGTCGGCTGTGTCGAGCCTGGCGATGACCTGGCCGGCAACGACCCGGTCTCCTTCGGTCACGCGCAACTCGAGCAGCCGGCCGCCGACCTGGGCCGCGACCTGCACATCGGTCGCCTCGACCTGCCCTGCCGCGCGCACACGATCGGCGGGCGGTTTGACGCCGCAAGCCAAGAGGGCGGCGCTCGCCAGAGCGGCGAGCGCTACTTGCGGGGCCTGTGAGGTTCGACCATGCAGCTTCATGATCTCGGCTTCTTCATGATGCCGGCGTGACATCGCGGGCAAGGGAACGATGAATGGCGTCCTGTAGATGCCGCACGAACTGATCGGGTGAAAGCGCCCGCAGGTTGATCAGGTGCAGCTCGGCGATTTCCTTCCGGATCGGCGTGCCGGCGAGATAGAAGACGATTGGCGCGAGCGTGCTGAAGTAGGCGAAGACCGGATGGACCGGACGGAACGCGCCCTGGGCGACCCCGTCCTCGATGATCAAGCTGAACGCGCGCGGCACGCTGGCGAGCGCGGCGAGCGTCTGGTGATCGAGGTGCGCGCCGCTTTCGGCGATTTCGCGGAGCATGATGGCGGGAAAGTGCGTGTGTTCGCGAATCAGGCCCGCGAGGCCGGCGATCGCGCGGTCGACTTTCTCGCCCGGCGCGCCGCCGCCGGTGGCGATGGCCCGCATGCGTTCGCCGGCGAGGGTGAACATGCGGCGCAGCAGCGTGCGATAGAGGCCCTGCTTGCTCTTGAAGTGGTAGTAGAGCATGGCTTTGTTGACGCGGGCGCGGCGGGCGATACGGTCGACGCGAGCGCCGCCGAAGCCGCGCTCGGCGAACTCGACGGCGGCGGCGGCGAGGATGCGGTCGGGCGAAACACGCGCAGGTCGCGGCATGGGTTGCGGTGGAGCACCAGCTCCTATAAACTAACCAGTTAGTTAACTTGGATTCCCGCTCGTTGTCAAGCCGCTCTCCAGCCTCCCCTCAAAACGCCCCGTTCGGCCCAGACGATTCTGCGGCCTCTTGACGCTTCTTCCTCTGCCCTGAAACGGCACGGCCGCGGAGAATGGAGACAGCAAACGGAGCGTAGCGCTTTCGGCCCGAGCGCATGTACAGTCAACACGCGCTCAGGACTCGAAACGCCCACATGAAGATTGTCATCGCCGGCGGCACGGGATTTCTCGGCCAGCCGCTCGCCAGGGCCCTGGCCGAAGCGAAAAACTACGTCACCCTCCTCACCCGGGGCACGGCCGGGGTCAGCCCCACGCCTCGCGTCCGACTCGTGCAGTGGACGCCGGACGGACCAAGCGGCGTATGGTTGGCGGAAATCAACGGCGCCGACGCGGTGATCAATCTCGCTGGCGAACCAATCGCCGCCAAGCGCTGGTCCGACCCTCAGAAGCAGCGCATTCTCGACAGCCGCGTGCGCGCCACCCGTCGGCTCGTCGAAGCCATCGCCGCCGCCGCCACTCCACCTCCCGTCTTCATCAGTGGATCGGCTGTCGGGTACTACGGACCGCTCGATCATGAAATTGTCACGGAGGAGACGCCTGCCGGCTCCGATTTTCTCGCCCGCGTCTGCGTGAAGTGGGAGGCCGAGGCCGAGCGCGCCTCGAGCAAGCGAACGCGCGTCGTGTGCCTGCGCACGGGCCTCGTGCTCGCGAAAGATGGCGGAGCGCTGGCGAAGATGCTGCCGCCTTTCAAACTGGGCGCCGGAGGTCGCGTCGGATCGGGTCGGCAATACTGGCCGTGGATTCACCGGCGGGACTGGGTCGACCTCGTGCGCTGGGCCATCGTCACGACCACTGCGTCGGGCCCGATCAACGCCACGTCGCCCAATCCTGTGACCAACGCCGAGTTCGCACAGTCGTTAGGATCCGCGCTCTACCGACCCGCCTTCGTGCCCGCGCCCGCATTCGCGTTGCGGTTCATGTTGGGAGAAATGGCCGACGCGCTGCTGCTCTCAGGTCAGCGCGCCGTGCCGGCAAAGGCACAGGCTCTTTGGTTCACGTTCCACTACCCACATCTCGACGATGCGCTGCGGGCGCTCTTCGGCGGTTCAGATTAGGCGTCACCGACCGATCGCTCGCTGAACCGTCCAGTACACGCCGACCAGCGCAATGACAAGCGATGCGGGCTGGACGACAAAGCGGCGGTAGCTCGGACGATTGCCCCGCCAGTAGGCGACGGCCCCAAACGCGAGGGCAATCACGGTGAGCTGTCCAGCCTCGACGCCCATGTTGAAAGTCACCAACGCGGTCAGGAACTCCGATCGTGGCAGGCCGAGTTCTTTTAAAACGCCGGCAAATCCCATCCCGTGCAGGAGACCGAACGAGAAGACGAGCGTGGCG
>QHWL01000463.1:0-323 GCA_003222555.1 Acidobacteriota bacterium
TACAGCCGGCAGGTCAGCCTCGGCGCCGAGTACCTCCTCGCGCCCGATCTGACGGCCAGCGTGAACTATATGTTTGTGCAGGGCGTGAACCTTCCCCGCACGCTCAACAGCAACCTGCTGCCGCCCGTCGTGCTCACCTCTCAGAATGCCGCAAGTCTGGGGATCCCGAATCCGACGCCGCAACAGATCGGGCGCGAAGTGTTCGGTCCCGGACGCGGCAATTCCGCGTTCAACGATATCTTCTTGCTGGAAAATTCCGCGAGCTCTACTTACAACGGCCTTACAGCTTCGCTGAACCGACGGATGGCTGACGGCTGGGAGCT
>QHWL01000463.1:581-6147 GCA_003222555.1 Acidobacteriota bacterium
CCGCGGCGACGGCTTCCCGCTCTCTGCGCGGCCCCTAGGTTTGGCGCGTAATTCCTTGCGAACGCCGGCAACAGCCAATGTGGATTTGGGCGTGCTCAAGACAATTCAGTTTGCCGGACGGCGTCACTTGAATCTCATCGTGCAATTCTTCAACCTCTTCAACCGCGAGAGCGCTACCGCCATCAACCCCTTTTTCGGGACGGGCATCGTGGCGCTTCCCGGCTTCGGCCAGCCGATCCAGAGCGTCATTCCTCGACAAATTCAAGTCGCCGCAAATTTCGAGTACTAGGTCAGAGAATCTCCTCGATAGCGTGAACCGGCCCCTCCGGACGGATCTCCCCTATGCCTACGGCCAGCAGACGATTGAGGAACGCGTACTTCGGCGCGGCGGTCTCGAAGCGCGGCAGCGTCCGAAGGTAGTGGTTCGCGTCATCGCGCACGCCGGTGAATGTCATGTGGATCAAGGCGCCGTCATCGGTCTCGAGCGTCACCCGCAGATCGAGCTCGAAGGTCCCGTCGGCCAGGGCCGTGACCCAGTCGCCGCCGCCGGCGAGCACCTTGCCGCGAAGGCGCTCGCCTTCGAAAGAGCCGCCGGTGACAGGGAAAATGGAGACCTTGCCATGCGGCGTCGAGCCGATCTCCTCGATGGCGGATGTCGCGAAACGCAGGAGCATGAGCGGACGCGAATTCATGGAGTCTTTCCTTTCGCGGATTGGTGTGGTCGCCTAGGTCCTGCGGGCCGGCGCATACCTCACGAGCGGCAGAGCGGGCCACGGTATTCAGCGCACCGCGACGTGTCGGAGGCATCGAGGTCAGAGAACTTCGTGGATCGTGTAGATCGGACCTTCTGCGCGACGGTCGCCGCTGGCCACTGCGACGAGGCGATTCAAGAACGTGTACGCGGGGTGCGCGGTCTCGAAGCGCGGCGTGGTGCGAAAGTAGTAGGTCGCAGGATCGACCGTCTCGCCGCGTCCGATGGCCGCCATCACTTCCGGCGGTCCGTGACGCAAGCCGAAAGATTTCATCGAGATGAGCGCGCCGTCGTCGGTCCGAAGCGTGACGCGAAGGTCCATCTCGAGGACGCCGTCCGCTCGGAGGAGTAGCCAGTCCGCGCTCCCGCCCGGCAAGAGCGTTCCGCGAAGACGGGGGCCCTCGAAGTCCCCGCCGCTCAGGGGGGCGGTCCGGCGAGTACCGTGGGGCACGGCGCCGATGTTCTGCGGTGTCGCGACATTCACGTGCATCATCATGAGCAGACGCGTGTTCATGGCTTTGCCTCCAAAGCTCTGCCGATCGGAGGTAGATAGGTAATGTTCAACGCCGCCGTGTCGACCAGTTCAAACGATTGGGCTGGGCAGCTGGCCTTCATTCCTTGAACAGGTCGCCCGATGGGCGTTCCCCCAATCGCCCTCAACACAGAATCCGCAATGGAAATCATTGACATGGATCGGAGCCTATCATGTGGACACGCGATTTGACGATTGACCGTCGGACTCCTGTGCGGTAGCCTCACGGCATCCGGTCCTCCGTGTAGCTCCGCATCTATTTTCGAAGGAGTACCCGTGAGACACGGAACCATAAGAACAGGTTTCGCCGTGGTGGCCGCTCTGTGGTGCGCGGCGCTCGGTCAAGCCCAGAGCCCTCAGAGAGCCACGAGCGCTCAGCGCACGGAAGGCCGGGACGGATCGTTTCGACTCGTCGAAACGTCGGTCGACCAGGTGCATGCCGCCTACAAGTCGGGAGTGCTGACTGCGCACCGGTTAGTGCAAGCGTACCTGGACCGCATCGACGCGTACGACAAGAAAGGGCCGACGATCAATTGCATGATTACGATCAATCCACGCGCACTCGCGGACGCCGACGCGCTGGACGCTGCTTTCAAGAGGTCTGGCACTTTCGTCGGGTCGATGCACGGCATTCCGATCGTTGTCAAAGACGAGATCGACACGGCCGGCATGCCCACCACAGAAGGCACCCTGGTGTTCAAGGATTACCGCCCGACCAGAGACGCCTTCGTCGTCGAGCGGCTGCGGAAGGCGGGCGCGATCATCCTCGGGAAGACGACGCTGAGTGAGTTTGCTGCAGGAGACACGTACGGCTCGCTATTCGGCGTGACGAGGAACCCGTACGACCTCAAGCGGACCGTCGGCGGCTCCTCGGGCGGCTCTGGCGCTGCGCTTGCGGCCAACTTCTCCACGCTCGCGCTCGGCGAAGAAACGGTCGCCTCGATTCGACGACCAGGCGCGTGGAATGCGATTGTGAGCTTGCGACCGACGCCCGGCCTCGTCAGCCGGAGCGGGATGTGGGACGGCTACCCGTCGCCCACGGCGCAGATGGGACCGATGGCGCGCACCGTGCGCGACCTGGCGCAGCTGCTCGACGCGATGGTCGGCTACGATCCCGAGGATCCAGTGACGGCGCTCGGTATCGGTCACGCGCCCGACAGCTACACCAGGTCGTTGGACGCCAACGCCCTGAGGGCCGCGCGGATCGGTATTCTCCGCGAGTCGATTGGCGGCCAATCGGAACCGCGATCGCAGGACTTCAGGAAGGTCGACGTCGCGTTCCAGAAGAACGTCGCGGAACTGGAGGCCGCTGGCGCCATCATCATCGATCCCGTCGTGATCCCCGACCTGAACGCGTTGCTGGCCAAGCGAGCGCCCAACCCGGACATCGCTGAGGTGGCGATGCGGCGCTATCTGGCTCGCAACCCAGACTCTCCGTTCAAATCGCGGGAAGACATCGCCAAGTCGCCGGACATGGCGAAGAGCGTTCCACCGAGCAAAGCCAAAGCGTGGGAAGGACCGCGTCCGGCGACCGACCTGTCCAAATGGGGCGAGTATCTCCAGGCACGGGAGCAGCTCCTCATCAATATTTCGAAGGTGATGGCCGATAACAAACTCGATGCCATCGTGCACAAGTCCGTGGAGCATCAGCCAACGTTGATCGAGGACGGCATCAACCCGCCCTATGTCAGCGGCAAAGGCGTGCCCACGTTGAACACTTTCCTGGTATACGCGGCCTCGCTGACCGTACCGTCAGGGTTCACGTCGGACGACCTGCCGGTCGGCATTACCTTCTTCGGCCTTCCGTACAGCGAGCCGAGATTGATCAAACTCGCCTACAGCTACGAACAGGCGACGCATCATCGGATCCCCCCTAAAACCACGCCGCCGCTCAACATCTCGACGACGAGCTCGAACCGCTAACTCCGAGAACGTCCGCAAGCACGCCTGTCTGGGGACGACGATACGACGTAGGATGTAGCGATGCGGAAGACACCGCTCGCGCTCGTCGCTTTGGTGATGCTCGGTTTGTCGTCCGGCGGCTCGGCCCAGGCACCGCTCACCGTCTTGAGGCCGGCTCGCGTTTTCGACGGCGACACCGTCCACGAGGGGTGGGCGGTCCGCGTCAGGAACGACCGTATCGACGCGGTCGGACCCGCAAACACCGTGGGGGCGGCCGGTGCCGTGGTCGTCGATCTGCCGGGCACAACGATCACCCCGGGACTCATCGAAGGGCACTCGCACGTGCTGCTGCACCCCTACAACGAGACGAGGTGGGAGGACCAAGTTGCGCACGAAGGTTTCGCGCTTCGCGTCGCTCGCGCCACGAACCATCTGCGGGCAACCCTCCTCGCCGGCTTCACCACGATTCGCGACCTCGGCACCGAAGGTGCGCAGTACGCGGACGTAGAGCTCAAAGAAGCGGTCAACCGCGGCATCATTCCCGGTCCACGCATGCTCGTGGTGACACGAGCGATCGTCGCGACGGGCAGCTATGCCCCGAAAGGGTTCGTGCTGGAATGGCGCGTGCCGCAAGGCGCCGAGGAGGCAGACGGCGTCGACGGCCTCACGCGGGTCGTCCGCGACCAGATCGGCCGCGGCGCCGACTGGATCAAGATGTACGGGGACTACCCATGGGGTCCCCTGCCCGGCGCCCATCCGACGTTCTCGCAGGAAGAGATGACGCTCGCCGTCGAAACGGCGCGAAGCGCCGCCGTGCCCGTGGCGGTTCACGCGACCACGCCAGAGGGCATGCGACGGGCGATCCTGGCAGGCGCCGCGACGATCGAGCACGGCGATGGTGGTACGTCAGAGATTTTCAAGCTGATGGTCGAGCGGAGAGTGGCGCTTTGCCCAACCCTGGCGGTCGTTGACGCGACGTCGCAGTACGCCGGTTGGAAAAGAGGACAGCAGCCGGAGCCACCGTCGATCGCCCAGAAGCGGGAGAGCTTCAAGGCGGCGCTCCAAGCAGGTGTGACGATCCTCAGCGGCAGCGACGCCGGCGTGTTCGCGCACGGCGACAACGCCCGCGAGCTCGAGCTGATGGTGGCTTACGGCATGACGCCGGTCGCGGCGCTCAAAAGCGCGACGTCGGTTGGGGCGCGCGTCCTGCGCCTGGAGCGTGAAATCGGCCAGGTGAGACCAGGCGGGCTCGCGGACCTTGCCGCCTTCGAGGGCGACCCGACGACGGATGTGTCAGCGCTGCGCCGCGTCAAGTTCGTCATGAAGAACGGTACGATTTACAAATCGTAGTCCGTGATTCAGCCCGGTAGGCTGTCAAGTCGGCGTCGACCGTGCTGTCCCCGACGGCTCGGGAGCAAGTGCTGCATCAAGTGCGGCAAGCAACGCGTCGTTCTCCTCAGGGGCGCCGACGCTGATCCGCAGCTTGTTGTCCAGTGTCGGCTTGTCGAAAAACCGGACGAGCACCCCGCGCACCTTGAGAGCGGCGTAGAGCCATCCCGCATGCGCCGCATCGGGCGTGGTCACCAGCAGGAAATTCGCCTGGCTCGGGATGACCGCGAACCGGCGTCGCTCGAGCTCCGAAGAGAATCTCTCGCGTTCGGCTCGAATGGCCTGCCAGTTCGCGCGTGCGTACGCCACATCATCAAGCGCGGCGCACGCGGCCGCGATGGCAATCGCGTCGCAGTTGTAACTGTCTTTGACCTTGGCCATCTGCGCGATCACCTCCGGATCGCCGATGGCGTAGCCAAACCGCAGGCCTGCCAGGCCGTAGCCCTTGCTGAACGTACGCGTGACGAGGACGTTTGGTTGTCGCCCCGGCAGACTCAGGCAGTTGTCATCGGCAAAGTCCGCGTACGCTTCGTCCACGAGCACGAGCGCCTCGGTCGCCCTTGCTAGCGCCTCGATATCTGCGACAGCCACTGACGTTCCTGACGGCGAGTTGGGGTTCGCGAAAAAAATCGCGTGCGCGCGCTCACTCAACAAGGCCTTGGTCGGCAACTGCCAGCCGGGCTCCCAAGGCACCCGTATTAGCCGAACGTCCGCAAGCTCCGCGAGCACGGGGTAAAGCGAGTAGGTCGGATCCGGGCACACGAGGACGTCGCCTGGGCCGCAGTAGCTGCGGAGTGCGATCTGCAGTATGTCGTCGCTGCCGTTCCCCGCCAGGATGCTCTCGGGGGAGACGCCGTGCACCCGGGCGGCGACCGCACGGAATTCATCAGCCATTGATGACGGATAGCGGCGCAGCGCATCCGGTGTGATGCGGCGGATGGCATCGACGACGCGAGGGCTCGGCGGAAAAGGGTTCTCGTTCGTATTCAGTT
>QHWL01000464.1 GCA_003222555.1 Acidobacteriota bacterium
AAGCTTTTTTTCGTGTCTTCGTGTTTTCGTGGTTGCATTTACTCGAGACGGTGGAGCGCTAGGCGTACATGCCGCGAAGGCGGGTCACCGTCGCGACGCGCCCGATCGCGACGATGTAGGCGGCGGTCCGCATGTCGACCTTGTATTTGAGCGAGGTCTGTAACACGGCGTTGAATGCCTCGCACATTTTCGCTTCGAGCCGCTCGTTGACTTCCTTTTCCGTCCAGAAATAGCCGTACCGATCCTGAACCCATTCGAAGTACGACGCGGTCACACCGGAGCTGTTGGCGAGAATGTCGGGCACGACGAAAATGCCGCGCTGGTGGAGGTGCTGATGCGCATCCGGGGTTGTCGGGCCGTTGGCGCCTTCGACGACCACTTTGGCGCGGACCTCCGGCGCGTTCTCCATTGTGATCTGATTTTCGAGCGCGGCGGGAATCAGCACGTCGACGTCGAGCCTGAACAGTCGATCGTTGGTGATCGGCTCGCCCCCCGCGAAACCGTCGACGGTCTTGTGCTGCCTGACGTAGTCGAGGAGTTTCTCGACATCGAGTCCTTTCCCGTTGTGGACGCCGCCTTTCCAGTCGGTGATGGCGACCACCTTCGCGCCGGCCCGAGCCAGAAGCGTCGCCGAGACCGACCCGACGTTGCCGAAGCCCTGGATGGCGACGGTGGCGCCGGCAATGCTGAAGCCGACGTGCTTGGCCGATTCGCGCGCGACGATCGTCACGCCGCGTCCCGTGGCTTCGTGCCGGCCGAGCGATCCGCCCATTTCCAGCGGCTTCCCGGTGACGACAGACGTCGTGGTGTGACCGACGTGCATGCTGTAGGTGTCCATCACCCACGCCATGATCTGCTCGTTGGTGTTCACGTCGGGCGCGGGGACGTCTTTCTCCGGGCCGATCGCGTCGATGATTTCTGCGATGTAGCGCCGAGTGAGCGCCTCGAGCTCGCGGCGGGACATGCGCGTCGGGTCGCAGATGACGCCGCCCTTACCGCCGCCGAAGGGAATGTGCGCGACGGCGCACTTCCAGGTCATCCACGCGGCGAGCGCCGTCACCTCGTGGAGCGACACGCCGGGGTGATACCGAATGCCGCCCTTGGCCGGTCCAAGCGTGATGTTGTACTGAACGCGAAACCCGCAGAAGACCTCGATCTCGCCGTTGTCCATCTGGACCGGGCAGGAAACGATAATTTGACGTTTGGGATGCGTGAGTATCTTCCAAATGCCGGGCTCGAGGTTGAGGATCCGGGCGGCTCCGTCGAATTCCTGGAGCATCGCGCCGAAAATCGATCCGCTGGTCGCCGCCATGTCGCTCCTCGTCGAGACTGCGCAGCCTAACTTGGCCTTGTTCGACAAGTCAAGCAAGCGGCGCGCAACTTGTTGATTGCTCGACAGATGGAACGCGCGACGCGGCCTCGCATCCGTGTCATTGCCCCCACCGCCCCCATACCTGACGCGCTCGCGCGGGCGGTCTGCAACATCGGATGGCGACATTTCGTAGAGGTACGTAGATGGAATGGCCGCGGCCGCTGGATCGCCCGGCAGCCGGATTTGCACGCTACGCCGGCCTCGTGATTGCTGGCCTCGGCCTCGTCGCGGCCGCGGTGCTCGTGCTGCTGCCGCTGTTGGGCTGGGCGTTGGTCCGCGGTGTCGGGCTGCTCGTGGCCGGATGCGTGTGGGTCGCGACGTCGATTAGCGTCGGCGTGAGCATCTGGGACGTACTCCGAACAATCGGCCGCGCGGCGGCCGGTGAGCTTGCGACCCCTGCGGCGTCCGTGGCTCTCGCGTTGCTCGTGCTGGTCGGTCTCGCGGCGTTGTACTTGTTGCAGCGCCTGCTCGAATCAGAAGAGGAGTCCTCACAATGAAACGGGTCGCCTTGGCGGCGGTCGCGGTGCTTGTCACCTTCCCGATGGCGAGCGGCTATGTCGCTTTCGCGCAAACGGGCTCGGCGGAGCAGGATGCTCTGCGTCGGCAGATTGAGCAGCGCTTCGATGTACTGCCGCTGCAGCACGGCGTCGCGTTGCGTCCCAAACGTCTGCCGATCCGCGCAGAAGCGCCGCAAGGCGTCGAACGCGGTGTCCGCTCGATTGAGCTGACCGACGCCACCATCGCCATCGACGGCGCGCCGGTCACCGGGGTGGAACTGCGCGAGAAGCTCGGTCCTGACGCCGATCTCGTCCTTCGCCTCTCGTATCTCGCTCCGGACGCCAGACAGCGGTTATTTGGCGGCGCCGTGGTTGCGCCCGCACCACCGGGCGTACCTGAGCCGCCTGCGCCCGCCCTCCCCGAGCGGGGGCCGCGTCCCCGCAGGGGAGATCGAGACCAGGATCGCGTCAGGTTCGGCGGCAGCGTCACGGTGAACGAGGGCGAGACCGTCAGGGGAGACGTGGTGGCGATTGGCGGATCGGTTCGCGTCGACGGCACTGTCACGGGTGATGCCGTGGCCGTGGGCGGCGGACTCGAGCTCGGGCCTCATGCCGACGTGCAGGGCGATGCGGTGTCGATCGGGAGCCGACTGAAGCGCGATCCGGGCGCGCACATCGGCGGCAAGGTCGTCGACGTGGGCGGCTTCAATGTCGATTTCGATCCGTTGCGGAGGGGGCGCTTGCCGAGTCGATTTCGATTCCCCTTCGGCTTCCCCTTTTTCGGTCCAACCAGGGGGTTTGTCGCGCTGATGTTGACGATCGCGCGCGTGATCATGTTGTGCGCGTTGACGTCGCTCGTGGTGCTGGTCGGCCGCGAGTATGTCGAGCGGGCGGGTGCGCGCGCGGCGGCCGAGCCGATCAAAGCGGGCGCGGTCGGCCTGCTCGCTCAGCTCCTGTTCGTTCCGTTGCTCGTCATCACGATCCTGGTGCTCGTGGTGACGATTATCGGCATTCCCCTGTTGGTGCTGATTCCGTTCGCGCTGCTCGCGCTCGCCGTAATCGGGCTCGTCGGGTTTACGGCCGTGGCCTCCCATCTCGGCCGTCTCGT
Source organism: Acidobacteriota bacterium (assembly GCA_003222555.1). GTDB lineage: Bacteria > Acidobacteriota > Vicinamibacteria > Vicinamibacterales > CAVVIG01 > JAHFUJ01. Next base: position 2,978 of record QHWL01000464.1, read on the forward strand.
CAGCCAGCGCTTCGACTGGCGCGATCGCAATCCGTACCTGACAGTCGTCACTGGTATCGTGCTCCTCGTCTCCCCGGTGCTGATTGCGCGCTTGATCGGACTTGCCGGCGCGGTGTTGTTCCCGATCGCCGGCACGCTCGCGTTTCTCGGCTTCCTGGCGGAGTACGTCGCGTGGACAGTTGGATTCGGTGCGGTTGCACTGCTGCGGTTCACGCCGTCGCAAACGGCAGCGCCTTCGGGACCGGCGGCAACCGCCTAGCCCGCGAGTCTCCGGAGGTCCGGCTAAAGCCGGACACTACGTACCAGACGGCACGG
>QHWL01000466.1 GCA_003222555.1 Acidobacteriota bacterium
GTTCGGACTGAGGAAGAGAATGCTGCCCGCGAGCATGTTGGAGCCGTTGTAGTCGACCCGAACGAGAGGCAACGCCGACCGCCATCCGGCGGTCCCGGCGACTCGAAAATCCACGGCCGCTGTGGCGTCGTGGTCGGCGTCGCCGACGATATCCCACTCGACGCCGATCGACGAGATCGTGGAGTAGGTTCGAATCGCGCCAGCTGTCCCGCTGTTCGATTGCGCGATGAGCATTGTGGGAGGGGCTCCGCTGCACAGCACCAGGAGGACAGCCGCGGCCACGCCAGCCAGGCGGGCTCGAGACGTACAGCGCGCGGTGCGGCGGTTCGTGGAAACCGTCAAGGTGCTCACGGAGTTTT
>QHWL01000465.1 GCA_003222555.1 Acidobacteriota bacterium
GTTCAACTCGATGCCTTCTCCATCGAGGCTCTCTGTCGAATACGGGGTATCACCGACGATCGTGTTGTCGGCGATGTACCAGTTGCTTCCGCCTCGTTGCAGATAGATTGAATAGTGATTGTTGAAGAACGAGCATCGACTGATGACGACTCCGGTCGGCGCGTTTTTCGACATCAGGGCGAAGGGCTGATCCCTGAGCGTCAGACCCTCCAGCCACACATAACTGGCCGAGACGTCGATGCCGGCAAACAGCGCCTCGCCATCGCCTGCGCTCTTCCACACCACGTATCTGGTAGAGGTGCCCGGTTTGGT
>QHWL01000467.1:0-1602 GCA_003222555.1 Acidobacteriota bacterium
GGGCTCGTTGACGGCGACGCCACCACTGCTCTCGACGTTCCGGCAACAGCGGGCCGCGCGTGCCCGCATTCCGCACGCGATCGATAAGACGCGGGCGATCGAGGGCGGATGCAGGGTTATTCTTGCGGCACCCACGCCGCGGAGCTACTATGAGATGGGGACAATCGGTGCGTCTTGATCTCTTCATGTGATCACACGCCCCGCAAAGGAGGGGTCGACGTGCGTCGCACCAGCTTGTTGTCAGTCGCGGCCGCCGTGCTCCTGATCTTCGGCAGCGGGCGGCCGTCGCCCGAAGCGAGCGCGCCGGATTCGACCGTCGCGGCCGCCCTCACCGATTCGACGCTCGCGGAAGACTGCGTCGCCGATGCGGTCGCGCTCGCGGCGTTGCAGTCTGCCTCGCTCGGTGGCGTGGCGGCAGACGACTGGCCGCCAAACGCCATCGGTGGCCTCGTCCCTCCCATCCGGTCGGTTGCCGACCCGTTCCCGACGTTCGACGGAATCGCGCTCGACACCGAAAACGATCGCGTGATCCTCAGCGACGAAAACCGGCACTCGATGCTCGTGTACGATCGGACCGCCGGGAATTTCTCCAACGAGCCCACCGAGCCGGTGCAGTGGGTGTTCGGACCCAAGACCGGGCTCGGATACATCGCCGGCGTCGAGGTCGATCCCAGGCGCAAAGAGTTCTACACCGTCAACAACGACAGCGGCGACCGCCTCATCGTGTTCGGGTACGGCGATCACGGGAACGTGGAGCCGAAACGCACGCTCGTGACGCCGCACCAGTCGTGGGACGTGTCGCTGGCGTCAACGCGTGACGAAATCGCGATTTCCGTGCAGCAGGCGAATGCCATTTCGGTCTACGGCCGGGCCGCGACCGGACGCCAGGCGCCACTGCGGACCATCCGCGGCGTGACGACCGGCCTCGAAGATCCGCACGGTGTGTACTTCGACGAAACGCACAACGAGATCATCACCGCCAACCACGGCAACTGGACGCAGATCCGTCCGTACACGCCGTACGATCCGCTCGTCACCGACGTCGGGCGCGTTCCATCCCTCGTCCATCACCGTCCATGCAGCCGACGCGAACGGGAACGTCGCGCCGCTCCGCACGATCGAGGGCGATACCACCGGACTGAACTGGCCGATGGGCATCGACGTCGATCTTCAGCACGACGAGATTGCCGTCGCGAACTACGGCGACAGCTCGGTGCGATTCTTCCGGCGCAGCGGAGGCGGCGCCGAACGGCCGCTGCGTGTCATCCGCGGCGCGGCGACCGAGATCGTCGGTCCGGTGTCGGTGGCGATCGATACCAAGCACGACGAGCTCTGGGTCGCCAACTACGGCGCCCACACCGCGGTCGTGTTTCCTCGCACGGCCAGCGGCAACGTGAAACCGAAGCGCATCGTTCGCAACGCGCCCGCGAACGCGGCTACGTGCGGGTTCACCAATGCCTCGGCCGCGGCGTACGATTCGAAGCGCGACGAGATCCTCGTGCCGAATTGAGTGAGCGTACCGAGAATCTCGGCGTTTGCCAGGTTGGCAAACGGAAACATCGCTCCGAGCCGCATCATTGAAGGGCAGGCCACCCATCTGTC
>QHWL01000467.1:1608-2196 GCA_003222555.1 Acidobacteriota bacterium
CGGCCTCGCGTACGACGCAGTCAACGATGAGATCGTCGTGCCGGTCGCGCTCGGGGGCGCCCTGCTCGTTTTCCGAGCCGACTCGAAGGGCGAAACCGCTCCCATCCGCGTGATTCAGGGGACGAACACACATCTGGTCCGGCCGCAAACCGTGGCCGTCGATCCGGTCCACAACGAGATCCTTACAGCCGATCCGAGCATGCGCGCCGTCGTGGTGTTCGATCGCCGGGCGAACGGCAACGTCGCGCCCAAGCGAGTCATCAGCGGGGAGAAAACGGGTCTGCTCGACATCGTCGGCGTGGCAGTCGATCCGGTGCGAGACGTCATCGTGGCCTCAAGCCGCAAAGGCGAGGACGGCCCCACGGGCCTCTTCATCTTCGAGCGGCTGGCGAACGGCGACGTCCCGCCAAAAGCGTTCATCGGCGGTCCGCGGTCGAAGCTGGCGCATTTCCGTCAGGTCGCCATCGATCCAACCACCGGCAACATCTTTCTCGCCCAGCAGAACACGCAAATGAAGCAGCAAGAGGCCTACGTGCTCGACAAGCTTCGCGAGGATTTCACCGAACGCGACGATGAGGGAGACGAGGG
>QHWL01000467.1:2352-5396 GCA_003222555.1 Acidobacteriota bacterium
CGGGAGGGACACATGGCGGGGCCAGCTTCCCCCGGGCGTGAAGTGGGCCGCCGTCACCGCGTGTGGTCCCGCGTTGGACTCTCGCGCACTTAAAAGACGACCTTCAGTCCCAACTGCACCTGCCGCGAGGTCGTCACCGTGTGGGTGATCTGGGTCGCGCCGGGAATCCGCGTCCCGTCGGCGTTGAACAGCACGCTCGGGCCATTGTTTGACCCAGGCGTCGCGAAGTTCGCGCGGTTGAGCAGGTTGAACACTTCAAGGCGGAACTGAAGACTCTGCGCGCCGACTTTCACATTCTTGAAAATCGACAGATCGACCAGTTTCAGATCCGGACCGCGAAGGCTGTTGCGGCCGACCGTGCCGTACTCGCCGGGAGGCGGCAAGACGAACGCGGTCGAGTCGAACCAGTTGTCGGGCGTGCCGATAATCGCGTTGGCCCCGTTCCTGCCAGCAGCCCAGTCGGGCTTCTGCATGGTCTGATCGCTCGATCCGTCCTTGGCGTAGTCGTAGCCGATGTAGGGCGTAAAGGGCACGCCGCTCGCCAGGGTAGCGATGACGCCCACCTGCCACCCGCCCACGATCGCCGCGGCCGTCCCCGTACGGTTCCGGCCAAACGGCAGTTGATACACCGCGTTGAACACGAACGAGTGGCGTACGTCGAAGCTGGACGGTCCCAGCTCGGCCTGCGGGTTCCACCAGTCGGTGGCGCTGCCGAATCCGTTTTCGAAATCTTGGTTGCCAATCTGACCGCCGGACCAGGTATCGCTGGAGTGCCCGTACGTGTACGAGCCCTGGAACAGCAGGCCATCGGAGAATCGGCGGTTCACGCTGGCCGTCATCCCGTTGTACCAGATGCGGCCCCAGCTCGGATACCGCAGACTCGCGTTGGGAATCACCTGATAGTGGCCATCGGCCGCATTGAGCCGCACTGGAACGGAATTCGGATCGCCGTAGAACGGCAGATGGTATCCGCGCGAGCCGAGATACGCAATCTCGCCGACGATGCCGCCAATTTCATGTTGGACACTCGCATGGTACTGCAGCGTGTAGGGCTGCTTCGCGTCGTAGTCGATGAACTCGGAGCGCTTCTGGACGGCGAGACCGGTTCCCTGCGCGAGCAGCTCCTGCACGGCCGGACCGAAGGTCGGCACCGTGCGGATATCGACGCCGGCGAAGTAAGGATAGATACGAAACGTGGTGCCGCGGTAGTACGACGTCGTCAGCGGCTGATAGAACATGCCGGCTCCGGCTTTCACCGTGGTCTTCTGGGCAGATGGGTGCTATGCGAGTCCAAGCCGTGGCGCGAAGTCGCCGAGCGACGGGTTCTTGAAGAAATCGGTGCCTGGCGTGCCCTTGGGGCCCGATTCAAGATCGTCGAGGCTCAGGAGACCGGCGACCCGCCCCTGTGTGTCGGATGGGACGGTGAAAAATTCATACCGCAGGCCGTAATTGACGGTCAGATTTTTGCCTGCCTGCCACTCGTCTTGCGAGAAGAACGCGAAGTAGCTCTGGCGCATGGCGCGCTGGGTATCGGTGCCCGGCAGGTTGCCTGTAAACCGGTTGACGCGAGCGCGAAGGAAATCGGCGAGGTTGCTGAAGCGGAACTCGCCGCCCCAACGCGAGTACGAGAAGCCGTCGAACTGATACCGCTGGACGTCCGCGCCGAACTTCATCGTGTGGTTCGACGTGCTCCACGTCAACGTGTCGGCGAATTGGAAAATCGTCTGGTGGTAGCTGATCGGCGTCGATCCGGTCGTGCCGACCTGCGCGATACCGCCCTGAATCGTGATCGCCCCGAAATGCGGATCGGCGGTGAAGTAGAGATTCGCCGGGACCTCGATCGTCGGCACGATGTCATCGGCGCGCGCGGTGCGGTTGACGGCCCCCCGCGCCACGTTCACCACGCGCGGGCTGAACACGTGCTGATCCTGCGCCGTGAAATACCTGGTGTCGGTCGTCGTCGGCTCGACAAACAGCGGGTGCTCCTGATGCGTGGTCGAATCCGATTTGTCGCTCGACACCCGCACGAACACGGTGTCGCTGTTGCCGAGCTGCCAGTCGATCTTGCCCACGAAGAAGTGCTCGTGCGTCGGGTCGAGAGCGGTGTGGCGCAGCTCGGCGGTTCCGTCGCCAAAGTCCTTGCCGTCGGGGATCGGGTACAACAGGTCCAGGTACGGCTTGGTGAGCGGGCTGACGCCGGCGCTCTGATGCGTGCTCGCATTGGGCAGCCGCGCCAGGTGGGTGAGCGACAGATTCTGCCGCAGCCCTTCGTAGCTGCCAAAGTAGAACAGCTTGTTTTGTACGATCGGTCCGCCGGCGGTGCCGCCGAACTGGTTGCGCGTGAACGGCGGCGTCACTCCGCCCGGGTCGAAGTAGTTCGGCGCATCGAACCGGCTGTTGCGCAGGAACTCAAAGAGCGTGCCGTGGATGTTGTTGGTCCCAGACTTCGTGACCGCGCTGATCACGCCGCCGGCCGCGCGACCGAACTCGGCGCTGTAATCATGCGTCTGCACGCTGAACTCTTTCACCGCGTCCACGCCGAGCAGCACGCCCGCCATGCTGGACGGCGCCTTGTCGGAAATGTCCGCGATGTTGGTGCCCTCGAGCAGGTAGCCGGTCATCTCGGGGCGCGCTCCACCGATCGACACTTGCGTGCTGCCGAACCCGCCCGTGAATTCGCGCGCCGTGGCCCGGCTCACCGTGACGCCGGGCTGCAGCGCCGCAAGCTGCATGAAGCTGCGGCCATTGAGCGGCAGCTCGGCAATCTGAGTGGGCGACACGACGCCGCCGGCCACAGTGCTGCTGAGGTCCACGTTGCTCGCCACGCCTTCGACGGTGATCTGATCGGCGAAGCTTCCAATCTTCATCACCAGATCCGCGGGAATCTCGCGGCCGATTTCGAGCGTGAGATTTTCACGTTTGGCGATCGCGAAGCCAGACAATTCCGCGGTGACGCTGTACAGGCCGGGCGGGAGATTCAGGGCCCGGTAACGACCGGCGGCGTCGGTGACGAGCGTTCGAGTCGCGCCGTTCTCGACGTTTTT
>QHWL01000467.1:5438-9190 GCA_003222555.1 Acidobacteriota bacterium
CGTCGACGACCGTTCCAGAGACGGTGCCGGTGGTGCCCTGCGCGCCGAGCGGCGCCGGCACGGCCAACACGACGAAGAGGCCGAACAGCGAAACGCCGACGATCGCTCGGATGTACGCTCGCATAGCCTGCCTACTCGAACCGCGCAACTACTCGATGAAACTGCTGGAACGCTTCGTTGCCAGCGCTTTCGCCTCACCTGCGCGGCTCGTAGCCGGCTTCCTTCCAGATCACTTCGGCTTCGGGTGACGCGAGGTACTGGAGAAGCGCCGTCGCAGCTGCCGGGTCGCTCGCGTGGGTGGAGACGAATCCCACTACCGGAACGGGCGCACAAATCGTCCGCGGCAGAACCCCGACAACGTCATACTTGTCCTTCTCGGGAAGCATGTCGCTGAGCATGAGCAGGCCGATGTCGATGTCTCCATTTTCCAACCGCTTGGACGTTTTAACGGCGTTATTGGTGGCCGCCGGGGAGATGCCCTGAGCGCCAGGGCCAAGTTCGACCTGACTCTTAGTAGCAACCTGGTCGGCGATACCGAGCTTGTTCAGCGCTTCCCACGGTCCTTGCCCTGCGACCGTGAAGTCGGGATCCTCGTAGCCGATGCTCTTCGCCGCCAGGAGCGCTTTCTTGACTGCGGCGGGCGTAGAGATGTCGGGCTTCGGCCGGCCCTTTGGCACGCCCACAGCCGTGAGAATGCTCGCCACCAGTGTGGCGCTGCTGGGAAAGATGGTTCCTGAGGCGATCGCTCCCGGGAAAGGCGCGATGATCAGCGACACGTCAAGGCCCTGGCCCTTGGCAACCATCCTTCTGGTCTCCGCACCATTGCCGTACGTCACTTTCACTTTTTGACCCGTTTTCGCCTCGAAATTCGCGACAATCTTCGCGGTGGGCGCACGCATGGGACCGACAGCCAGCAGAGTAATCTCACCCTGGGCGCGCGCGCTCGTCCAACCGCCAAGCACCAGCACGATCACGAAAATCGCCGAACATGCATTCCTCGTGCTTTTCATGGGTGGCTCCGACTGCATTCACTGAATGCGCTTGTAATGCTCCGTCGTGGCGCGAGGCGCGACCTTCATTGTTTTCATCTTCTTGATGTACTCGGGGTACAAGGTTTCCGCGCCACCCAACGCGGACTCGGGAGGGATTCCGTATTCGGTCGCGAAGTCGTGGAGAATGTCATTCTTACCGGGCAAGAAACTTGGTACTTTGCCCGCCGGAATGATGGTTCCGTCTGGAGTGATCTCACAAGGGAAGGGAGGGATCACCTGGTTGGGATCGTAGACCCAACTGGATTCGCGAATGTACGGTTCCGTCAAATACGCGGGATCGTTAATGATAAAGATGAAGGTCAGAATATTTCCGAATCGATGGACTCGAGTCGTCACTGTTGCCCTAACGCTCTTAGGAACGCCCGTGCGGGTCAGATACGCTTCCTTGAGATGGTCGGTGGTGTAGACCAGCGTGTTGCGTTCCCAGCGCCCGGTCGAAAATCCAGACCATTTGTGAGGGGCGTTCGCCGACGGGTGTGGTCGGCCATCCATGTAAATCACCTGTTCAGGCTCCTGCCAGGCTACGTGGAGGCGTAAACCAATAGGCCGCCGTGTTTCGTTGTCTAACTCCGTGGTAATGCGCAGCTGCGAAACGGAGACACGTAACCCTATGTCGATGGGATGCGGTCTGCACAAATTCTCCGGAAGATCGAGTTGTTCCGGATGCCAGCTCTCGGCCCTCAGGCGCCCCGCTTCGTTGAGTGGGATTCCCGTATAGTCGCCAATATCCATGGCCTCGTTATAAACCCTGGGCGACCACTCGCCGGTGAGATCAACCTGCGCGCCGGCCGGCCGGCACGGTAGCACCACCAGCAAGAGAGGCAACAACAGACCAGTCCTGATTGTCCACTTCATATCTCTAAATCTCATCAATCTCATCGGGGTTCGTCGACACGACATGGCGTGGGATCCCACCCGGAACTGTCCGGAAGTTTCTTGAAGTGCGCGTGGGTGATGAGCGGTTCTATGAGGTATTGCGGATCGGTAACAACGGCGGTCACTGCAAGCCAGGTGCTGTGAGTATAGGGATCCGAAAAAGTATCGAAGTACTCTTCAAGGAGCGCGTTGCCACTGTAAGGTACGCCGTTCTTCTGCAGATATCCCGGACGCATACGGGTGGTAACCACCTTCAGATAATCGGCTTGCTTCCGCTGTGCGTTTGCGATTACCAGTCTGCCGGCCGAATCCTGCACAGGCCCGCCCTGGCCGTCACGCCGGTCCCTGGGTTCGTCTCCACCCCATATGGCAGCCGAGGATCCTTGCCACGTCGACGCTTCATTCGCGCGTGGTGACCCATCGAAATGGAACAGGCGAGTCTGGGTTCCGGAATCCGTATCTAGACGCAGCGTGTAGTCGTCCTGCCAAGAAATGTGCAGCCGCCCTGGGACTTGCAGGAGAGCGGCAGCGCCGTACGACTTGCACTCGTTGCCGCTTGCTCGATCTTTGGCTGGATCCCACGCCCCTGCGACTTTGCGACCTTCGGGGTTGAGCGGAATCTTCACGAAATCGCCTTTGTCCGGCACAACCATTCGGTACCGCCACAGTTCGGTGACGACCGATACCCAATACCCCGTTAAATCGTCGGGTGCAGCGGCACGCGCCGTCCGTGGGCCTGCCCCTTGGGCATCACCTGGCCGTTGCGCAGCGAGAGTGGCCGACAAGAGGAGCGACAACGCTGCGGCGAACCAAAAGACTCGATGTGTTGGTATTCTCATCGGCGTCCTCATTGCTGGGCCGCGGGGCCCTTCCACTTGAAGCCGTCCGATGGCCGTTCCACGGTCTCGAGCAGTAGCCTATGGTCCTCCGCAATGCGGCCCGGCTGCCCCGTAAGGATGACGTGATCCCCGGGCCGGAGCCTATTTGTCGTGAGACCTTGTTCGGCGAGTTGCCCAGGTGCAGCACCTTCGATAATCCAGATCTGCATCTCTCCTTTTTCGTCCGGTGCCTCCACCTTTATAAAGGAGTGTGGGTTGCGCCAGATAAGCTCCTTCAACGTCCCCTCGATCTTTACTGACTTGCCGTGGATGTACGTGGCCGTAGCCGAATGATGCGCGAGGGCCATACTACCGCCCAGCACCAGAGCAGTCAGAGTGCTCAATGAAATCAGGACCAGCCTTCCGTATTTCATAGACATCCTACTTACTTCCACGGGATCCGCGAGTGCCGGGTTTCATGCTGAGACTGTTGTAGGCTGCCTCGATGAACATATCCGTCGTCCAATTGCCAGTGTCGCGGCCATAGATCGGATCGTAGTCCACGGTGGGTTTGGCCGCCTTCACCTGATCGAGAGTCATGCCCCTGTTGATCATGTCCTGGAGGCGGTCTCGGACGACGGTGACCATTTGCTGATAAACATCCAAATCCGCCGTGTCACAAATCCTTCCATGACCGGGGACGATCATGGTGCCGCCTTCCACGTGGTCGGCCGGAACGGCCATCTGTCGTAGGCGGTTCAATCCCTCGAGCACTCCTTGAAGACTTCCTCCGCTCTTCAAGTCGATGATCGGGTATTCCGTTGGATCGAAAATATCGCCCGTGCTGATTACGTCCGACCGCCGAAAAAATACGATGCTGTTGCCGTCCGTAGTCGCCGGTTGATGAAATATCTGGACCGCTTCACCGTTAAAATAAAGGTTCTTCTGGGGCACGGAGTACGTGTCGTTTGGCCAGGCTTTTTCCGGTATCGAAGCTTTGCCGTTG
>QHWL01000430.1 GCA_003222555.1 Acidobacteriota bacterium
TAAATCTGCGCGATCATCTGCTCGAGGCCCCGGACGTCTGCCAGCCGCGCTCGCCGGTTCGCCACGTCCATGATCTGTGTCGTCAAGGATTGATAGCTTCGCTCGATGCGGAGCAGAGTCTCGATCGCATTCTTGGTCTCCACACGCCTCGCCGCCACCCATTCGGAGGGCAACGCGGCCTCGCTGCGATCGAGCTCGGCGAGGGCGGCGCCGAGCAGCGATACGCGCTCGGCGGGCAATTCCGACAGCCACGCCGCGGCAATCGTCTGCTCGATGGCTTCTTGGGGCGTCGGCGCAGGCAAAAGTGGCTCGGCGATTGTGAGCGGATTGGCGTAGGCGACGAGGCTCAGATCGAATCGTTGCCGGCCCGTGGCGGCGCGCAAATCCGCGATGGCCTCGTCGAGCATCGAGAGCATCTGCCGCACTTCCGAGTCGCGGTAGTTGAAATGGCTGAGCGGCCAGTCGGCGAGCCCCTTGCGCGCCTGCTCGACCAGCGCCAGACGCCTGGTGGCGTCGGTTGCGAGCGTGACGTCGTTCAGCGTCTGCGCAATCTGGTTCGACAACGCGGCGTAATCGCTTTCAGCCTGCGTGGCGAAATAGTGCATCGCGCGAGCGGTGGCGGCGTAGCGGTCTGTGCGGTCCCAGTCGACGCGATCGCCGGCGATGTTCACGAGCTGCAACGGCGGGTTCGGCGTGGACGCGATCGGCATCGAGAACACAACGTGATCGCCGACGCGCGCGATCTCGCCATAACTCACGAGCGAGCCCCCGTCATTCAGAAAAACCCGGAACATCGTCGCGTCGTCGGTGTCAGCCGACGCACGCGCGCATGTCAATAGACACGACACCGCGAGAACGCCCGCTAACGTCAACGTTTTCATGAAGTTTCAAGCGTAGTGCGGCGGTCCGAGCCAGTCAAGTCATCGCAGCAAATAGACGGGCTGTGGAAAAGCTGTTGACGATCGGTGAATTTCCTGTGGACGGACCGCCACCGAAAAATTATTTTTCGCGAGGCGCCACAGGAAAACGGTCGGCACTGCCTATGTGGACGCGCCTTCGTCGTTCGCTTCGCTTGAATCGATGGCCACGCTGCGTACAATTCAACGCGCTCACAAACTTCAAATTCAGCCGTCCACGAACGTGACCGCCGAAGTCTATCGCTTCGAAGAATCCATCGCAGGACGTCTGTATCTCATCGAAGTGAAGGCGGTCTCCAAGGATCGCTGGAGCGCCTGCATCGTGCGCGTCCCCGGAGTGCCGACGGCTCTGATGCCGTTTTACGGGCCTACACCCGACGAAGCGGCTCGCCAATTGAGCCAGTGGCTCACTCGCGCGTACGCACGCGCCGCCAACCCCACAAACACGGTGTAAGATTCCAGGCATGGCAGCCCCCGCCGCGCCCCGCTCGACAGCGTCGGGGCACGATGCTTCGAGAGCCTCGAGGCGGGGCCGCCGCCGGCTCGCCCTATGCGCGCTCGTCACGCTCTCCTTTGGGCTCGTCTCGGTGTCGCCCCGCGTCGCCGGCCAGCGCGAGCTCCGCGAATCGGGGCCCGACTCCGAGTACATGGTGCGGCAGCAAGCCGACACCGACAGGACGTGGCGCGCCGCGAGCGAAGGCTTCATGCAAATGGAGAAGATCACCTACCGCAGCAAGGCGGGCGATCTCGACATTCCCGCGTTCGTATTCCAGCCGCTCCGGCTGCGCGGGCCGAAGAGCCACTCCGCGCTTGTCTGGGTGCACGAGGGCATTCGCGGTCACCTGGGCGAGAATTACATTCCGTTCATCCGCGAGGCAGCGAGCAAAGGCTACGTCGTGATCGCGCCGGAATATCGCGGCGGCATCGGCTACGGCAAGGTGTTCTACGACGCGATCGACTACGGTGGCCGCGAGGTCGACGACGTCGTGACCGCGGTCAGCGTACTGAGGACACGGTATCCGCACGTCGATCCCGCGCGCATCGGCATCATCGGTTGGAGCCACGGCGGGATGATCGCGCTGCTCTCGATCACACGCAACCAGACGATGTTCAAAGCGGCAGCGGCCATCGTACCGGTGACCAACCTGTTTCAGCGGCTTGCGTGGAAGGGCGTCGAATATCAGCGCGTCATCGATCCGCACAACCGCCTGGGTGGCTCGCCGTCAGAGCGGCGCCAGATTTACAAAGACCGTTCTCCCCTGTACGGCGTCGACAAGCTGCAGATCCCGTTGCTCGTCCACGTCGCCCGAAACGACGACGACGTGAACATCGAGGAGGACATGCAGCTGGTGGACGCGCTTCGCTCGCGAAAGCCGCTGCTGGCGGAGACCAAGGTCTACGACAACCCGCCAGGCGGTCATAGCTTCGACCGCCGCGTCGACCCCGGCACGTGGCAGCCGGAGAGCTCGCCCGACCAGCGGGACTCGTGGAACCGGGTCTGGGCGTTTCTGAGTCGGCATCTCGATCCGGTGCACGACAGCGGAGGCCCGTCGGCCTCGGCGCCGCCGCGTTGACCGTCGGCAAAGGGACCACTTACAATTGGTCGTCGCCACCTTCGTAGTTCCGGGTACGCCTGGGCCAGTAGCGCAGTTGGGAGCGCGCATGAATGGCATTCATGAGGTCGCCGGTTCGATCCCGGCCTGGTCCACCATCTCCAAGTCGTTGATTCCAAACGGCTGAAATCGCCAACCCACTTCGTTGATCGAACCGCAGCCCTCGGCCCGCGAGCACTCGGTCTCTTCGTCTGGTAAACCCTTCGCGACTACACAGGGAGTCTGCGTCGCGACACACGTAGTCGCCGCGGGCACGGTGTTATCGCGTCGGTACGAGGCGTTTGGAGGCCAACAGGGCCTCCGACTCCTGCCGCGTCGCGTGGTCGCGTCGACCGGTACTGCCTAGAACGTCCCGAGCACGTAACCAGTGTCCGCTGTCAGCACGGCGGCAGCATCCACCGAGATGCCGCGACCGCTCTGCGCGTTGCACAGGTCGAGGAATTCCCGCAGTTTCGCCGAGGCCGCGGACGTGTTGCCGCGATCGAGCGCCGCTTTGGCATCGTTCAGCTTTGCGAGCAGGCCTCTCAGCTTCGAGGCATCGATCTTTCCCTGCAACGCATAGATGTTGACGCTGGCGATGAGACTGCCAATCGTGGCGACGACCCGAAACGACACCGACTGGTGGGCCG
>QHWL01000431.1:0-2906 GCA_003222555.1 Acidobacteriota bacterium
GAACATGGCGACGCCGAGCACAACAAAAGAGATCCGAGATTTCAAGCGAGACCTCCAGACTGGCTGCAGTCTAGCATGCCATTGGCAATCATAATCAAAAGATCACCTTGAGTCCATTGCGCCGGATTGCGGCATTGGAGCAATTTCTCGGGCCCCCAGTCGCGGTGCCGGCGCCGCGCCGCCAGCCGCAGTTGCGCCACCGGCTCGGCAATCGTGTGCGGCCAGTGAGGGGAATCAAAAGGCGACCCTCGTCGACGCACAGTAAGAGAATCCGCTTGACGGTCGTCGCATATTTGTGCCAGAAAGTTGTATCTCTTCGATAGTCACACGACGGTTGCGCGCGTCCACGTGTCGATCGCAACACTCGAACGGAGGAACCCGCCATGAAGAAGGTCGTGAGCTTCGTCGTTTCAACGGTTCCGTGTGTGGTTGCCGTGTCGGTTACCTGCGGCATGAGTTCGTTGCTCGCGCGACAGCTGCCAAACGGACCGGGACCCCTGCGCGAGGCCGAGCAGAAAAACATGGAGCTCGTCGGCACCAACGACCTGCAGGCGCGCTCGGCGTACCAGCCGGTGGTGCAGCATCAGGGCAATCGGTGGATTCTCTACGTTGGCCACCACGCATTGGACAAGAACCCCGCGACCGGGCGACCGCTGCCGTCTCTCAATCCCCTCACCGGCAAGAGTGAGGAAAACGGCACATCGATCGTTGACGTGACCGATCCACAGAAGCCGGTCTATCTCCACCACCTGCCGGTTGCGAACGGAACGGGCGGCGGCGCCCAGATGGTGCGCGTGTGCGACGGGAACACGCTGCCCGTCCACGACAACAAGTTTTATCTCCTTCGGAGCTACGCGAACACCGCGCATGAGATCTGGGACGTGACCAACCCGAGCGCCCCGCGGCCGGTCCGTACCGTGGCTGCAGGCAATCCGGTCATCGGGAACCTCGCGGGGACCCACAAGAGCTGGTGGGAATGCGACACCGGAATCGCCTATATCGTCGGCAGTCGTGCGAGCGACGCCGCATCGGGATGGAGGCGGGGCAATCACATCATGATTTTCGATTTGGGCAATCCGGCGAGTCCCGTGTTCAAGCGGGATTGGGCGCTCGATGGGCAGCAGCCGGGCGGCGCGATTCCACCCAACTTCGCCGCGGTCCCCTCGATTCATGGTCCTATTTCGACCGGCCCCGCCGGCAACCGCGTGTACTTCGCCTACGGCACCAGCTCCAATGGCGTAATGCAGATCGTCGACCGCAGCAAGCTGCTCTCGAGCGATCCGACTGACTTCAAGACGGCGGAGGTTGGGCGTTGGGTGATGAATCCCGACAACGGCGCGCATACGACTTTCCCCATCGGAAAGATGGCCGTCGCCGATTTTGCGCCCAACGCGCAGGGCAAGACGCGCGAGTTCGTCGCGGTGGTCTCTGAGGAGACGTTCATCCAGTGCACGGGGCCGCGAAATCTGACTACGCTGGTGGACGTGACGAACGAGGCGAGGCCGCAGTCGGTGGCCACGTTCCAGGTAGCGGCGTCGAGCAGCGATTCCTGCGGCCGCGGCGGTCGCTTCGGTCCCCATTCCACCAACGAGAACTTCGGCCCGCCTTTTTATCAGAAGGTCATGTTTGTCGCGTACTTCAATGCGGGGGTGCGAGCCGTAGATATTCGCGATCCGTACAATCCGCGGGAAGTCGCCCACTACGTTCCCGAGACGACAGAGAAGACCGACTATCGGTGCGTGAAAATCAACAACGAGAACGTCTGCCAAAACGCGATTCAGACAAACAACGTGGAAACCGACGATCGGGGATACATCTTCATCGTCGACCGCGCCGACACAGGCTTACATGTATTAAGACTCAGCGGTGACGCCCTGAAGGCACTCGAGCCGAGATCGAATTGACGGCGCGGCTGCCGTCTAACAGCGTCGTCACCCGCGCGCCAGTGAGACCTGCCGTTACGCGAGCACCTCTTTGACAACCTTGCCCGCCACGTCCGTCAGTTTGAAATCACGGCCTTGATAGCGAAACCGCAACCGTTCGTGATCGATCCCCAGGATGTACAGTAACGTCGCGTTGAAGTCATGAATGTGCACCGGATCCTTAGCGACGCTGTAGCTGAAGTCGTCGGTCTCACCGTGGCTATAGCCTGCCTTCACGCCGCCGCCCGCCATCCACCAGGTGAAACAGCCGCCATGGTGATCGCGCCCAAACCCGGGCTGCAGTGCGCCCTGCGCAAACGGCGTGCGGCCGAACTCGCTGCCGAAGACGACCAGGGTATCTTCCAGTAATCCACGCTGCTTCAAATCCTTCACCAGGCCCGCCGCCGGTTGGTCGACCTCCGCACATTGCGGGCCAAGCCGTTTGGCGATGTCGGCATGCATGTCCCATCCCTGGTGAAAGAGCGTGATGAACTTGACATTGCGCTCAGCCAGACGGCGGGCCAGGAGGCAATTGCGTCCGAAGGTCGCATCTTGCTTCACGGTCGGACCATACATGTCGAGCACGTGTTGTGGCTCGTTCGAGATATCGGCAATTTCAGGCACCGACGCCTGCATCCGATACGCCATCTCGTACTGACTCACGCGCGATAGGATCTCCGGATCCTTCGAAACCACTTGCTGGCTCTTCGCCAATCCGCCCAGGGCATCGAGCAGCGACCGGCGTGTCTCACGATTGATCCCGTTTGGGTTGTTCACATACAGCACCGGCTCGCCGTCGGATCGGAACTTCACGCCCTGATGATGAGACGGAAGAAATCCGGAACTCCAGACAGCCTGGTCGAGCGGGACCGCGGCCCCTGGGCCAGAGGTCATCACCACGTAGTTCGGAAGATTCGTATTGTCGGATCCCAACCCGTAGCTGACCCACGCGCCGTTCGACGGACGTCCCGCCAGCTGGAAGCC
>QHWL01000431.1:2948-3962 GCA_003222555.1 Acidobacteriota bacterium
TCGTCTTGATGACGCACAGGTCGTCGGCGATCTCCGCCAGGTTGGGAAGGACGTCGCTGATCCAGATCCCGCCCTTGCCGCATTGCTTGAATTTCGCCAGAGGACCGACGATGGGGAACGCCGTCTGTCCCGCGGTCATCGTCGAGAGGCGCTGCGTGTTTCGGACCGATGCCGGAAGATCCTGACCGTGCATCTTTTCCAGCATCGGTTTGTAGTCAAAGGTGTCTACATGAGAGATGGCGCCCAGCATATGCAGGTAGATCACCCGCTTGGCTCGCGCCGGGAAGTGGCCGGCGCCTAGGATGCCGGGGACCTTGCCGGGAGCCGGGCCGCCACTGTCTTGGGCCTCGGCGGGCATGCGCATACCGAGGAGCTCGGCAAGAGTGAGCGCACCAATTCCTGCGCATGACTTGAGCATGAAAGACCGCCGCACTAAGTCGACGGGGTCTTGATAGTCGCTCATGAGAACTCTCTCTTTCTGAGGCTGCGAACCAATCCCGGTGCACCCGATGGAAACAACGGCGTCCTGGCCCTAATGAATCGAGTACGCGTCCGGCGAATTCATCACCACCGCCGTTGCGGAGGTGAACGCTGCGAGCTGCACCGGCTCGACGGCCGGATCAAGCGGTGCGACGCCGGTGCGCACGAATTTCAGCGCGTCCTCTTTGTCCACCGAGAAACGCTGTATTTCACGTTGGTAGTACTCCCGCACGAGGCCGAGCTCGTCCGGGTGCGGCGCGCGGCGGAGGGCGAGGCGAAACAGTAAGGTAACCTGCGCGTCCACGTCGGACGCACTGCGAAGGACGTGCGTGGCGAGGACGCGATACGCTTCGACGAACTGTGGATCGTTCAGAAGCTCTAGCGCCTGCAGCGGGGTGTTTGAGATCTGGCGCCGGACAGTACTGGCGTTGCGATCCGGGAAATCGAAGAGCTGGAGCTCCGGCGTCAACGCGTTCCGCTTGATGAACGAATACAGGCTGCGGCGATGCAGGTCGTCTGGGGGGAGCGACTCCG
>QHWL01000432.1:0-1549 GCA_003222555.1 Acidobacteriota bacterium
CATTGGCGTCAGGCTCCTCCGCATCGCCAGCGTCACATCGTTGATCACGCGGGAGCCGATCGGATGGTCCGTTCAGCAGCCCGAACGCCGTCATGTCGTGGGCAGCGTAATCTTTGGCGCCAGCTGGAGTGTGCTTGGCACCTGTCCTGGACCACTCGCCGCGATGATCGGCGAAGGCAAGCTCTCAGGTCTGATAGTCGGAGCTGGTCTCTTGGCCGGGGTCGCCGTACAGCCAGTGTTGAAGCGTCAGCGCACCGTCGAACGACCGCGCGTCGAACTCTCCGGTGCCGTCGGCTTGTAAGGAGGACCGTAGGATGATTTTCCGTCCCTACTATTACTTCGATCGGGGCTGCGCCGCTTATCTGTTTGGCTGTGGCACGCTCGGCCGATGCGCCGTCGTCGACGCGCGCGCTGACGATGTGGAGTCGTACGAACCGTTCGCCGGGAGCAAGGGCCTGCGCATCACGCACGTGATCGACACCCACGTCCACGCCGATCATCGCTCCGGCGGAGCTGAGTTGGCGCGGAGGACGGGAGCGCAGTACTGCTTGCACGCGTCGGCCGATGTCGTGTTCCCGTTCACGCCTCTGAAGGATGGCGACGATATCGAGCTGGGGAACACCCGCGTGAAGGTCGTTCACACGCCAGGACATTCTCCCGATAGCATTTGCCTGCTGGTCACGGACCTGAAACGCGGCACCGATCCATGGTTTGTGCTGACCGGTGACACGCTCTTTGTCGGCGCCGTCGGCCGCCCCGATCTACCAGGCTGCGCCCGCGAGAATGCCGCTGATCTTTACACGAGCCTTCACGAGAAGTTGCTCAACCTGCCAGGCGACCTCGAGATTTATCCGGGGCACTTTTCCGGGTCCGTCTGCGGAACCGGCTTGAGCGGGAAGCCCACGAGCACGATCGCCTTCGAGCGGCGCTGGAATCCAATGTTATCGCTGGATCGTCACTCTTTCATTGAGGCCTTGGCCAACGTGCCGCCGAAGCCGGAGGAGATGGACCGTATTCTCGCGTTCAATCGCGGCCACACGAGTGTCGAAGCCAGCGCATGACGGCCATCATGGTGCCCGATGGCCGCATGGTTGTCCGACTGGGTCTCCGAGAAAATGTCGCGCAGTTTTCGCTCCTCGTCATCGTCAATGCCTTCGTTGGCGCGATGGTGGGCATGGAACGCAGCGTTCTGCCCGCGATCGCCGAGCAGGAATTCCACCTGGCCGCTCGGGCTGCGATCCTCTCCTTCATCGTCGTGTTCGGGGTATCGAAGGCCTTCACCAACTATCTCGCCGGCCAGTCCGCCGATCGGATCGGGCGAAAGCATGTGCTCGTAGCCGGCTGGCTCGTTGCCACGCCGGTGCCTTTCCTGCTGATGTGGGCACCGAGTTGGAGTTGGATTCTCGTGGCGAACGCACTGTTGGGGATCAGTCAGGGCCTCACCTGGTCAACCACCGTGATCATGAAGATCGATCTCGTAGGCAATGAGCGGCGCGGGCTGGCGATGGGTTTGAACGAATTCGCCGGCTACGTGGCCGTGGCCGGCGCC
>QHWL01000432.1:1621-5108 GCA_003222555.1 Acidobacteriota bacterium
GTCGCGCTCGAATCGAGTCTTCACGCTGCGTTGGTACACCCAGTGAGCCCACGCGACGTGTTCTGGCGAACGACGTTGACGGATCGCAGTCTGTCGACCATCAGCCAGGCCGGTCTCGTGAACAACTTGAACGACGGGATGGCGTGGGGACTGTTTCCATTGTTTTTTGCCGCCGCCGGCCTGAGCTTCGATCGCATTGGTATTCTCGCGGCCATCTATCCCGGCACTTGGGGCGTCGTCCAACTTGCGACTGGCGCATTGTCGGACCGAATTGGACGAAAGTGGCTGATTGCGACCGGCATGTGGGTGCAGGCCGCCGGCATCACTGTGGTGATCCTCACTGGTAGCTTTGTCGGGTTTGCGACTGGCGCAGCACTGCTCGGGATCGGCACCGCGATGGTGTATCCGACGCTACTCGCCGCGATTGGGGACGTGGCGGCTCCGGCCTGGCGCGCTTCGTCGGTCGGCGTCTATCGTATGTGGAGGGATCTCGGCTATGCGCTGGGCGCGCTCTTGGCGGGTTTCACCGCCGACCTGTTCGGCCTCGCCGGCGCGATGTGGGTGGTAGCGGCAATCACCTGTGCATCCGGTCTCGTCGTTGCCCTTCGCCTGAGTGAGACGCTGCAGCACGCAACAGTCCACGGCGCAACAAAGTCCACACCGAATTGCGCACCGAAGATGGCATGAAGTAAAACCTCTACCGTCACCGACTACTATCCCTCGCGCCAGACGATTCCTGCGCTCATGAGCGAGCTCGGGTATTCGTGCGAGTTGCTCGACGGGGATCAGCTCGTGTTCCGCTTCCTTCTTGAAAAGGCGCGAAAAGACCGCTACATATCCCCGCTTGTCGGCTCGATCACAGGCGACGGCGAAGACGGCTGTGGAAATGACTTCCCACAGCCAACCTTCGTTAACGTGCCCTTTATCATCCACGTGAGTTTTGGCGGAGTATCTCGAGGTCGTCGGGACGCGGGCGTGGGCCGGAACCCTCGGCCAAAGAGAATCGGTACGTCAATCTTTCGAGGTGGTATGCTCGTTCCCGCGATGGCCGGCTTCGAAAGGCTCGTTGGGGCAATATGCGTCCTCTCCGTGTCGACGTCAGTCGTTTCGTGTCGAGGTGCGAGCGCCCCGGTGCCTGTCGCTCGGAACAACGGAGAGCCTCTCACGACTTCGGCAGTGCAGCTGAAAGTCGGCGATCCGGCGCCTGAATTCTCTCTGCCCGCATCGGACGGCAAGGTCTACAGCCTCGCGAGCTATCGGGGCAAAGAAGCGGTCGTGTTCGCATGGTTCGTCAAGGCCTTCACGGGGCCTTGAACCGCTGAGTGCCGGTCACTCCGTGAGAGTGGCGATGACATCCGCTCGTTTGAAGTGGCGTACTTTTCGGTCAGCGTTGAAACGCCGGATACCAACAAGGCTTTCGCGCAGTCGCTTGGCCTCGACTATCCGCTCCTGAGTGATCCCGACAAGCGTGTCGCGACGGCCTACGGCGTGGTTGATGCGGACCAGCCGTTTCCATCGCGATGGACCTTTTACATCGGCGTTGACGGCCGCATCCTCGCCATCGACAAGTTGGTGAGTCCCGCGACCCACGGCAAGTCCGTCGCTGCGAAGCTTGCCGAGCTCGGCGTTGCAAGACGCCATTCAAAGTAGCAAGAGAACGGGAAGCACTGATGAACAGACGTGAACTGCTCGTGGCGATCGGAATCACGACGCTCGTCGCCTGCCGCCGAAGCGAGCGCCAACAGCCCGAGCGCTCACAGGGGCCCGACTCGACCGTGACACTCATCGTCGATGGCATGTTCTGAGAGGGCTGCATCAGCGCAGTGCGGTCGGCACTGCTAGCCGTCAAAGGAGTCTCGCGTGCGAAGGTCGCACTGGAGGGTCACGAGGCGATCGTGACGTACGACGCGCGGGAAACGACCGTGCAGGCACTCATCGACGCCGTCAATCAGGCGCAAGGTCCCGCTGAGTATCACGCGGCGGTCAAACAGCCCTCGTCGCGGTGAGGCTGAGCGTCAACGAGGAGGCGCCAGCGTCGAACCCGCACTCGCGACCCAGTGGGTGAGGACGTGGAACATCGTCGACCCGGAGGATTGCTGGTCGCTCTGCACCATCAGGAATCGCTGGCCGTCTGGTGTGACGTCATAATTGGCTGCATCGATCGACCCTTTCGCGAACCGGCCATCGAATAGTGTCAGTGGCCGCGCGGCTTGAAGGTTGGCGCCGCTGCTAGTGACGCGGACGGCCATCATCTTGTCACCTTCCCGGTAGAAAAGTTCCCGTCCATCGCGCGCCCACACAGGCTCTGTCCCACCGTCGTTTGAAACCTGTTGTCGCCCGGACGAACCGGCCAGCAAGCGGATGTATACTTCGTGTCGACCCGATTCGCTCGACACGTACGCCAGCCAGCGGCCGTCCGGGGAAAATCGCGGCGCGCCTTCCTCGAACGTCGAGTCGAGCCATGCCCGTGTCGATCGATCGTTGGGCGCGATCAATCGGATATTCCGGCCTTGGGTCGGATGCTGTTCGACAAACGCCAGTGTCTGGCCATCCGATGACCACGAGCCTGCGATCTGGAGGTTGTCACTCGAAGTCAGCCGCTCGCCGGTTCCGGGCCGAGCCACGTCAATCACAAAAAGGTTGAGCGCGCCCGTCTTGTTCGAGCTGAATGCCGCTCGTTGCCCGTCCGGACTCCAGACGGGAAATCTCGCGCCGGAGTCGAAGGTGAGCTGGGTCAGGGTGCCCGGCGCGATCTCGTACACCCAGAGATCGGACATCGCCTGCTCGATGGTCACGAGCACTCTCCGGCCATCGGGCGACAGGTGCGGCGTCGCATACGGTCGCGGCGGGGCAGCGAGTGGCGTCGCCGCTCCTCCGCGGTCGACGGTGGCGAGCGTACGCTGGTCGGATTCGAAGACACCGGCTACGTAGACGGCGATGCCGGACCGTGAAACGCTGAGCTGTGCGGCGCCATCGAACGACTGCACCACATTGTCCAGCACCCGCACCGGCGTACCCGTGGCCGTCAGACGTGCGGCGTCGAATGGAACCGCCATGATCGCGCCGCCTCGCGAGTACACGAGGTAGCCCGGCACGTAATGAGGATTGGTCCCACCCCGAACAAGCACCGAACGCTCGCCCGACGCGACAGACTGCCCAACGATCTGCGCGTCGTCCCAGCTCCCGGTGGTACCAACGGTGTAGAGGACCGCCCGCTCGTCCGGTAACCATTCAGGCCATCGATGGCTGAATTCTCCCTTTTGCGCATCCAGCTGGGTGACGGGCTCCGGCTTGCCCCCGGCGTCTGAGACCCGCGACAATCCCGCGCCGGTCGTGCCCGCGAACACGATCATCCCGTTGGCGCCCCAACTCGCACCGGCGCCGACCGGAGCGGCGCACAACGTCATCGGCAAACCGCCGGATGTTGAAATCTTCTTGAGCTGTCCGTCCGCGAAAAATCCGATCCAGCGGCTGTCTGGCGAGAAAA
>QHWL01000433.1 GCA_003222555.1 Acidobacteriota bacterium
GATTCACCTCTCCTTTCTGGCGCCGGGTCAGGCCGCGGCTGCGCTCGTCAACGGCGCACAGATCGGAGTGCTCGGCCAAATCGCGCCGTCGATAGCTGAACAGCGAGGCGCGCCCCGGCAGGACGACATTTTCGTCGCCGAACTGGACCTCGACTGGGCGTGGTTTTCGAGAAGCGAGCCGCCAGAGGCCGTCACCCCGCTTCCGAGGCATCCTTTCGTCGTCCGCGATCTCTCGATCGTGGTCGCCGATACCTTGCCTGCGGAAATCATTCGTGGCACCATTCAGGCGGCAGCCGCAACAACGGCGACGCCGCTCGTGAGCGTTGCGTTTTTCGATCGCTATCAAGGCAAGGGCGTCCCCGAGGGGGCGGTCAGCCTGTCGGTGCGGCTGACGTTTCAGGCCGCCGACCGCACGCTCACCGATGCCGAGGCTCAGCAGAGCTTCGACAGGATTCTTGCCGCGCTGGTACGTCACCACGACGCGGTGCAGCGATAGAGAGTCTGAGTCAGGACGAGGATCGCATATGGCTATGGCGAAAACAGCAACCCGCAGCGTCGAGCTCGAACCGATCGATCGCCTCGAGGCGAAGCTGAAACTTCTTGTCGGCATGGTCGACCGCATGAGGGCCGAGCAGGCGCGCGCGGCCGAAGAGAACCAGAGGCTGTCGCGCGAGCTCGAATCGATGCGCGGACGGCTGGCCGCCACCGAAACCATCACCTCCGAGCTGTCGATGCTCAAAGAAGAGCGGGACGTGATCCGGACGCGCGTCGGCGAAATGCTCGATCAGCTGGAGGCGTTGAACCTCTAACGACTCAGGTCTAACGATTCGTGACTTGCGACTCATGACTGATCCAGGCCGTGTCGTCCCCGTCGACATCCTCGGGCAGCGCTACCCGATCCGGAGCGGGCTGGATCCGGAGTATGTGGCACGGCTGGCGACCTACGTCGACGAGAAGATGCGCGCGGCCGCCGAGACGACGCCGACCGGTGACTCGCTGCGCCTCGCGGTTCTGGCGGCCCTCAACATCGCCGACGAGCTGTTTCGCTGCCGTGACACAACGCTCGAACGCGACGGGCGCCTCGCCGAACGCGCCCGGGAGCTGGAGCGGCTGTTGGATCGGGTTCTGATGGCAGGGGTCTAGGATTCGGGCTTTCCCCGCAACCTTGAACCCGGAGCCCCTCTCGACATAAGATCCTTGCAGCGTTCGAGTTCCCTGCTTTGCGCGTGATGGCGGTAGGCTCGTTTGAGCCAACGTTTCATCTAAGAGAGTCGCGATGCCGCGTGGTGTGCATGCCTCTGTGTGAGGAAGCCTGAAGCGCGGCTTGTTTGAGCGGTTCCACCTGTTTACGCAGGTTCATCGACCTCCCCACACGGCAAAGCGGGGCTTTTCGTTTCACCCCTCCACTTTTCGCGGGGTACTCCCGCGCGCGGCGCCGGCCCAATCAAGCCCGATGTGGGTCACGGGAAAGGACGTCACGCGTATTGCCGATGTCCGGATATCTCGTCAACTTCATCGTCACCGTCCTGGCGGCCATCGCCGTGTTTGCGGCGTGGGTCGCCAACCGCAAGCGCATCGCCGCCGAAACCGTCGGGCGGGCCGAGGAGCAGGCGCTCCGGATCACGAAGGAAGCCGAGCGCGACGCCGAATCGCGCAAGAAGGAAGCGCTGCTCGACGCGAAGGAAAAGGCGCACGAGCTTTTGATGGAGGCCGAGCGCCAGGCGCGGAAGGAGCGCCAGCAGGCGGCGGCGCTCGAACAGACGCTCGGCCGGCGGGACCAGGCGCTCATCGAACGGCAGGGAGCGATCGAGCGACTGGAGAAGGAGCTCAATAATCGCGACCGCGTCCTGAGCGATCGCGAGAAAGCAGCAGGCGCCGCGGCTGCGAAGTACGACCGGCTGGTCGCCGAACAGCAGCACGAACTCGAGCGCGTCGCGAGCCTCACGGCGGAGGAGGCCAAGGAGCTGCTCCTGAAGCAGATCGAGGGGGACGCGCGCCACGAGGCGGCGAACCTCGTCAAGCGGCTCGACACCGAAGCGCGCGAAACGGCCGTCGACCGCGCCAAGCACTACATCACCGAGGCCATTCAGCGAAGTGCCGCGGAGCACGCGATCGAGACCACGGTCTCGGTGGTCGATCTCCCGAGCGACGATCTCAAGGGCCGCATCATCGGCCGCGAAGGACGCAACATCCGCGCGCTCGAGCTCGCCACTGGCGTCGATCTCATCGTCGACGACACGCCGGGCGCGATCATCGTGTCCGGGTTCGATCCCTACCGCCGCGAGGTCGCCAAACAGGCCATCGAACGCCTCATCGCCGATGGGCGCATCCATCCGGCGAGAATCGAAGAGGTCGTGCAGAAGGTCAAGGAAGAGACCGACGAGTCGATGCGGAAGGAAGGCGAGGCGGTCGCCTTCGAACTCGGGCTGCACGACCTGCACTCCGACATCCATCGCCTGATGGGACGGCTCAAGTACCGGACGAGTTACGGCCAGAACGTGCTCGCCCACTCCGCGGAAGTGGCGCGGCTGGCCGGCTTCATGGCGCGCGAGGTCGGACTGGACGCGCACGTGACGGTTCGCGCCGCGTTCCTGCACGACATCGGCAAGGCCATCGATCGCGACATGCAGGGGACGCACCTCGAGCTCGGCATCGACTTCCTGCGAAAACACGGCGAGAGCGAGGCGGTGGTGATGGCGATGGCGGCGCACCACATGGACATCGACTGGCCGTCGCTCGAAGCGATGATCGTCCAGGCGGCCGACGCGATATCCGCCGCGCGCCCCGGCGCACGCCGCGATATCCTCGAGTCGTACGTCAAGCGGCTCGAGAAGCTCGAAGGCATTGCCGACTCGTTCAAAGGCGTCTCGAAGTCGTTCGCGCTGCAGGCCGGCCGTGAAATCCGCATCATGGTCGAAAGCGAGAAGATCTCGGACGAAGAAGCCGTCTGGCTCTCGAAGGACATCGCCCGGCGAATCGAGAACGAGCTCGAATATCCCGGCCAGATCAAAGTGACGGTCATTCGCGAAACCCGCGCGGTTGATTACGCGAAGTGAGCGCCCGCCACCCGCACGGGGCGGGGTCCCCAACGTGGGGCCCACGTGCGGCAGCCGCGCTGGGGTGGTCGCCAGAGGGAAGCGCGGCGAAGCCGCGCCGCCGAGCGCGCGCGAGTGGGAGCCTTCAGCCAACCGCGCCGGGGATGGGGCCCCGGCGCATAAAAGAAGGCGGGCCCCACGAGCAGTAATGAGCGCCTGCGGCCCGCGCGAGGCGCCGGGGTCCCCAACGCGGCAGCCGCGTTGGGGTGGCCCGCCGGAGGAAAGCGCGGCAAAGCCGCGCCGCCGAGCGCGAGCGAGTGGGGGTGGGGCCACACGAGCAGTAATGAATGACCCTCGTGGCTGACACGGTCGCGGAC
This sequence comes from Acidobacteriota bacterium, assembly GCA_003222555.1. Taxonomy (GTDB): domain Bacteria; phylum Acidobacteriota; class Vicinamibacteria; order Vicinamibacterales; family CAVVIG01; genus JAHFUJ01. The sequence continues at coordinate 3,413 of QHWL01000433.1, forward strand.
TTCACCGAGGGCGGGCTCATCGCGCGCATACAGGAGCGGCTGCCGCCCGCGCCCGCCTGGATGGTCGTCGGGATCGGCGACGACGCGGCGGTCGTCGAGCCGGCGCGGAATCGTCTCGAAGTGCTGAGCGTCGACGCGCTGGTCGAAGGTGTCCATTTCGACCGTGCGTTCACCCCGCCCGCCGCCGTGGGGCATCGCGCGCTGGCCGTCAACCTCAGCGATCTCGCCGCAATGGGCGCGGCGCCCCGACTTGCGCTCCTCTCGCTCGCGCTCCCGGCCGCGCTTCCGATCGCCGACTTCGACCAGATGATCTCGGGGCTGACCGCGCTCGCCGCGCGGCATCGCGTGCACGTGGCAGGCGGCAACCTCACGCGATCGCCCGGACCGCTCATGATCGACGTGACCGTCGTCGGCACGGTAAAGCGGCGGCAGGCGCTCACCCGCGGCGGGGCGCGACCCGGTGACGAGCTGTGGGTGACGGGCACAATCGGCGCGGCGGCAGCCGGGTTGCAGATGCTGAAGGCTGGCAAAGGCGCTACCACGGAGGGCACGGAAACGAACGGAGGGCACGGACAAAACAGATTACCGTGTCCTCCGTCTTCCTCCGTGTCCTCCGTGGTAGCGCCTTGTGTCCACCGGTATCTTTATCCGGAACCACGCGTACGGATCGGCTCGCTTCTCGGCAGAAACCGCGCGGCGACAGCATGTATGGATTTGAGCGACGGACTCGCTGACGGCGTGCACCAGATCGCCGAGGCCAGTGGCGTCGGCGCAATCATCGACGCCGGCGCCCTCCCCGTCGAATCGGCGGCGCGTGAGTGGTTCGACAGGCGTGGTACTGATGCCGTCGTGGCCGCCGCAACCTGCGGCGACGACTACGAGCTGCTGTTCTCGGTCCGCCCGCGCGACGGCCGACGCCTCGCCGCCGCCCTCCGGCAGGGTGACGCGCCGCTCACCCGCGTCGGCCAGTGCACCGTCGATCGGGCTGTCATCCTGCGCCGCGACAGCGGCGATCACCCCCTGCCGCGTGGGTACGCTCACTTTCGATGATTCGCCTGACGCGCGCGCTCATCCAGCGGTGGCTGAACGTGCTGCTGCATATCGCGGACACGCCGGAGCGGACGGCCGCGGCCTTCGCGCTTGGAGTGTTTTTTGGCTTTTCGCCGTTCCTCGGCCTGCACACGCTGCTCGCCCTCGCAGTGGCTTTTCTGCTGAATCTGAACCGGGTCGCCGTACTCCTCGGCGTGTATTCGAACTTGCCGTGGGTGAT
>QHWL01000434.1:0-510 GCA_003222555.1 Acidobacteriota bacterium
CTGGAAATCGTTGTTGTAGATCCCCGGACCATAGGGCGGGTTGTCGGTTCGAGTGATGCAACGGAACGCCAGTGATGTTTCCTCGGGGTCGGCGGGCATGCCTGCCTGGAAGCGAGCCCCAGCCGCTGCACGCTCGGCCCGCAGCTTCGCGACCTCGGGCGTGGGCGCCACGGCGGGAGGCAGGCGCCCATCCGGCGGATCCACAATGAGGGATGAGCGGCGGTCCTTTGAGGCTTCCAACCGGCGTGCGTCCATCCAGTGTTCGTTGTATGCGCGCGCGACGTCGACTTCGGGTCCGCCATCGCGGCGATCGCGATTCAGGTTTTCAGCGAGCTCCTCCGCGAATTGGTCCGCTTCCTCCTCCGCGAGGATGCCTTTTTCCCCAAGCCTGGCGGGCCGTTGCAGGGGCGTACTCGTGGCGTCGTTCCATATGCCTTGCAGGTCCGGATCGCCCCACGGTGTTTTCGGCGAGACGTAGGCCTTGGTCGCCGTCTTGGCTGCGGCGGTCGT
>QHWL01000434.1:532-5083 GCA_003222555.1 Acidobacteriota bacterium
GGCATTCTAGGCGGTCATCGGGCCGACGAGAAGGCGGCCGAAGAGGGGAAGAAAAGCTCGTCGCGGTGAAGTCAGGGGGCATCTGACTACCTCCGTCTTGCGTGTCCGCTCAGCTTGTATGGATCTCGGACGTCGGTCGTCCGGGGCAGGGTGGGAAAACGATCAGGTGGCAGAGCACCGGCGCAGCCGCGAACGCCTCGCGCGCGCGCCGATACCCGCCATCGACCGTTCGTCTATCGCTGAGATCGTTACTTCTTCTCGCCCGGATCGCCCGGAGCGCCGGTACCAGTCGAGCCGAGGAACAGCGTCTGTCCGTTGGGCAGCGTGAGATCGCGGCCGTTGGCTCTGAGCGACCCGTCCTTGGATTGATAGCCGTCGACGTGGATTTCCGTGCCCGGCAGCAGCGAGTTCTTCGTCAGCCCACGCCTGAGCAGCGTGTTCGGCGTCCCGGCTTCCACCATCCACGCTTCCACGGTCCCGTCTGGTTTCTTCACATCAACGTGGATCCAGGCGTGCGGGTTGATCCATTCCATCTTCGTGACGGTTCCCTTGAACTCGACGTGCTTCTTGGCGTCGAATTCCGAGTTGAACGCGTGATGAGCCATCACCGGCACCGCGGCCAGGTTCGCATTGTCGTCACCTCGTTTACTGTTGTTGAGTCCATTTCGATTCGTTGCCGTCCTGAATCGATCCCCTTATTTGAGGTTCTACCTGTCGTCAGCACCAGGGCGCGGGGCGCGAGCAGGCACTGTCTCTCCCTTGGCCTGCCGAAGGCGAGAGCCATGCATGAGATGCACAAGATCGTAATTGAATTCGTGACACGCGTACTCGTAGATCTGATCGTCGGTCTTGTTCCAGGGGATCATCGCCTTCCAGGGTCTCGTCCACGTCTTCGGATCCGAAACCGTGTATTCGTAGTTGATCCTGTCGGGGCCGACGCGCGTGAAGCGCTCGATGATCGTGAAGGTTCCGGCATCCGTGTTCTGGTAAGTCACCCCAGGATCATCACGGAAGTTGCTGGTCTCGACAACCAGCGTATTGCCCTCCCAATGCCCACGCGTGTCACCCAGCCAGAGCTTGATGTTCTTGGTGAGATGCGGACGCCCGTCCACCGGAATGACGCGGGCGCTGTGAATCATTTCGGGCTGAATCACCACGAATCCAGGGCTCTGGAAAATCTGGAAGTCGTTGTTGTAGATCGTCGGAAGATACGGCGGCGAGTCGGTCCGGATGATGCAGCGCACGGGCAGTGAAAAATCCTCGACGTCGTCGGGCAGACCGGCCACGAAACGAGCATCGGCTTCTGCGCGCGCCGCCCTAATCTTCGCCGCCTCGGGAGTTGGAGCAATCCGGGGAGGGATCCTTCCGTCGGGCGGATCCACAATCAGCGACGTGCGCCTGTCTTTGGTCGCCTCCAATCGCTTTGCGTCCATCCAGTGCTCGTTGTACGCACGGTTGACGTCGGCTTCCGGACCTCCATCGCGGCGATCGCGATTCAAGTCTTCCGCAAGTTCCTCTGCGAATTGGTCGGCTTCCTCTTCAGCGAGAACGCCTTTCTCGCCCAACCTGGCGGGCCGCTGCAACGGCGTGCTCGTAGCATCGTTCCAGATTCCCTGCAGGTCAGGGTCGCCCCACGGTGTCTTCGGCTGCACGTAAGGCCTCGCCGGCGCCGCCGCCGGTTTCGCCGCGGCCCTCGTCGCCGCAGGCGCTGGGGCCTGCCCCGCAACCGATACTGCCGGCAGTGACATCGCCGCGAGCACTGCCGCCAGCGCACCGAGTGAATGAGGTAATCGCCGACTCATCTAACACCTCCGCTTAACGGGTTCGGTTCGCTTAGTCTTGTTATGTGTTACTTCGTCTTGGCTTGCTTTGTTTACCGTCTGGGGTTCTTTCTGAGCTTTCCGTAGAGCAGTTCCTCGGTGAACGGCACGCACTTGTACTCCAGCAGCTGAACACCTTTGTCCATTCGACGATAGAGCGGCAGGCTGATTTTCCAGGGCCGCGTAAAGACCTTTGGGTCCTCAATGGTGGCTTCGTACTGGATGTGATAGGGGCTCACCGCGGTGTAGCGCTCGACGACGTGGAGAGCGTCGCTGTGGAAGTTGCCGGCGCGGTCGAACCAGGTGAGATCGTTGAATCCCGTCACATCGACCACCAGCGTTTCCCCTTCCCAACGGCCGCGCGACCAGCCCATCCACGAATCGGTTGGAGCCTCCTCCTTGAAATTCATGCGGATGGTACGGGTGGTACTTGCATATTCATAAGCCATGAGAATGTAGGGGCCCGACCCCTGCACGATTTGAAATGGAAAGGGCATGTACGTCGCCCGCGGCACTCCCGGCATGTAGCATTTCAGTTCCGGGTCGCCCGAGTCGTGCCACTTCTCGTCGCTGGTGACAACGTCGACGATGCCGCGTTTCTCGAAGTTCTGTTTCCTCTTCGCCAGCATCTCCGGCCGGTACGGGATTACGCCCCCCTCGACGATGCCTTGGCCTGCAGACTGCGCGTCGTAGGCCCCTTCGAGCTCGGGATGAAGTCCCGGCTGCGCATCGTGATCTTCGATGTTCCAATTGGCGGATGTGACCGACTGCCAAATCCCGTTCAAGTCGGGATGGCCGTCCAGACGCGGTGCCCTGTACGCAGCGGGAAACTGCCCAGTGGCAGCCGGGGCCTGACCAGCTGTCGGAATTGTGAGAACCCAGAGGCCACCGACCACGGCGGCAACGGTCCCAACAGCAATCGCTACCCCTCTAAGCCGAATGCGCATCTGACACACTCCCCCCTGTAAAGTTTGCATTTAAATTTACCTTGAGACCCAGATGATGTCAAGGTTCCGCGGCTCGAGATTCACCGAAAAAACCGTGATTTGTTGGCGAAAACCCCGGCCGTGGTCGGGGTCGTTGAAGAGGAAGGATCGATCCATTTCAGTGGCTTGGGATCGGCGCGCCGCCTGGCCGCGAAGACCGCGCGTGCGCCGATACCCTCCGTCAGCAAAATCTGATCTCGCCGGCCTTATCGCTCCTCGTTTCCAGCGCCGGGACGAACCGGCGCAGCAATTGTCTGCCCGGCCTTCTCGCGCCTGCGACCGCCCGCCATGAGGTGAACCATGTCGTAATTCCCTTCGTGACACGCGTACTCGAACAGCTGGCCGTCGGCCTTGTTCCACGGAATCATCGCCGTCCAGGGTTTCGTCCACGTCGTCGGGTCCGAGACGGTGAATTCGTAGTTGATCTTGTCGGCATCGACGCGCGTGAACCGCTCGGTGATCTTGAACGTATCGGGATTGGCATTCAGGTAAACCGCGCCCGCGTCTCGCCGGAAATTCGTGGTTTCGACAACCAGCGTGTTGCCCTCCCAGTGGCCTCGTGTATCGCCCAGCCACTGGAGGAGGGTCTTTCCGAGATGCGGTCGGCCATCCAGAGGAATGATTCGCGCGCTGTGGATCATTTCCGGCGCAATCGCGACGTATCCAGGGCTCTGGTAAATCTGAAAATCGTTGTTGTAAATAATGGGGAGATACGGCGGCAAGTCGGTTCGAATAATGCATCGAAATGGCGGCGCGGTTTCTTCCGGATCGGTTGGCGCCCCCGCGAGGAAGGCGGCCCCTGCCGCTGCACGGGCATCCCGTGCCTTGAGTCGGTCCGGCGTCAACGGCACCAGCGGAGGAATTCTCCCGTCCGGTGGATCAATAATCAGCGACGTACGCCGGTCCTTCGTGGCCTCCAACCGGCGCGCGTCCATCCAGTGTTCGTTGTAGGCGCGGGCGACGTCGACGTCGGGACCTCCATCGCGGCGATCGCGATTCAAGTTCTCCGCCAATTCTTCCGCAAACTGATCCGCTTCCTGTTCGCTGAGCACGCCTTTCTCTCCAACCCCGGCAGGCCGCTGCAAAGGAGTGCTCGTCGCGTTGTTCCAGATTCCCTGCAGGTCCGGATCGCCCCAGGGCGTCTTCGGCTGTGAGTACGGCTTGGCCGCCTTTGCCGCGGCGGTCGTCTTCGCAGCCGTCGCCGGCGTCTGGCCTGCCACGGGCACCGACATGAGGGCCGCACCTGCGAGCACACCCACCGCGCTCAGGAACCGATAACGCATACCTCCGTGCTTTTTTCATGGCTCCGAAATCAGCGTCAATCAAACAGTGTTATCACGCGGGTTGGGAGTGGTCAAGGGTGAATCACGGTCCTCAGAAATCGAATTGGGCGCTCAATTTGAGCAAGCGCCCGCCCATAATCTGGATCGGTTGCAGCCACTGGGGTCCGAACCGGGTCGTCATATTGAGGACGTTGCTCCGGTTGCTCAGGTTATAGACGTCGAAATTCGCCCGCACCTTGCTCTTTCCCACCGGAAAGACCCTGCTGAACCGGACGTCCACCTGCTGGAGGCGATCCTCGTACAACACGCCAGGTGGGAGCACGTCGATCGTTGCCGTGGCCGTGGGGCCTGCCGCGAGGGGTCGACCGAGAAACGGCGCAAGCTGTGGGCTGGTGCGCAGGTAGCTCGAAATGATCGGAATCCCGGGGATGTTCTGGTAGGTCGCGCTGGTCTGGAAGCGCC
>QHWL01000434.1:5203-7751 GCA_003222555.1 Acidobacteriota bacterium
CTGCGGGTTGCCCACCGAGAAGCAGTTGTCCGTCACCGTGCGGCCGACGCTCACGCCTCCCGAGAACTGCCCGCCCTGCCCGAACCGCGTGTTGACCGTGACATCGACGCCGTTGAAGACTTCGGTCTGGTTCCCGTAGTTCGACGCCTGGGTGACCAGGTTGTCGACCCTGCCGAACAGCGTCGGCCTCACATCGTAGAGCCCGCAGATCTGATTCCCGCCGCCGCCGGCCAACCGGCCATCCACCGGCGCCGTGATGCAGTACGAATCGAAATCCGACGGCGCCACCGATCGATTGTCGGTAACCAGGAAGCCGCCGTACCAGGTACGGAAATAACCGACATTGAGCGCCACGTTCCGCCGCAGCTCCTGCTGGACGGAAATCGATGTCTGCCAGGTGTGGAGTTGACGGTCGAAGCCGGTCAGCGCATCGTCGGCATAGCGCGTATTGCCGGACTTCAGCTGACCGAACGTGAGGTCGTTCCACACTCCGCATTCGCCGTTGATTGCCGAGTTCCTCAGATCGCAATCGGGGACGTAATTCCCGTTCGCGTCGGCCCACGTCCGCGTCGTGCTTGCGGCCTGGTTGGTGGCGGGATTATTCAGCACGTTCGCGCTCGTCGAGTACGGCGTGTATCGTCCCAGCGAGGCTTTGAGCGCGGTCTTGCCATTGCCGAACACGTCGTAGGCGACGCCCAGCCGCGGGTTGATATTGTTGAATCTCGGCGCGTTCTGCACCGCAGCGAAATCGCGCGCCGGCACGAACGGGCCCGCGGTCATGTGCTGTTCGGGGATGGATCCCGTGAAGTTGTTGTACCGCACGCCCAGGTTCAGCGTCAGCTTCCGGACCGTCCACTGATCCTGAGCAAAGACGCCGAGGTCCCGCGCGCGATACAGGGCCTCGAAAGGCACCGCCCAGATCGTGAGCGACTGGGGCACCGTGCCGCGGAACGTATAGGACCTGGCCCCGTTGATTTGGTTGGAGTCGTTGGCGGCACGCTGAATGTCCCCTTCGCCATACTCGTTGAAGTCGAGTCCCGTCTTGAAGGCATGCGACCCCGTCACGTAGGACGCCGCCAATCGCTGGTGGTATTGCCTGTTGTGCTGAACTCGGTAACCGCCGGCGTGGGTCAGCGCGAGGGCACGGGAACCATAACGGAAATTCGTCGCCAGATCGATGATTTGAATGGTGTCGTTGCCGACTCCGTCTTCGCGTTTTGTGTTGTTGTCGAAGACATTCGCCGACACGCCCCCCTCGAAGAGGAGCCGGTTCGTGGCTGGATACGTCCAGCTGACGAGCGGCAGGTAGTTGACCAGGTAGTTGTGCCGCCCGACGGCTTCGGGCGCCGCGAGGATGTTCCCGTTCGACTGCGGCTCCAACAGCGGCCAGAAACAGCTGCAGTTGGGTTGCGCCTGATAAGAGGCCACGATCTTGTTCTTCTGCGACGCCTGCCACGTCATGCGAAGGTTGTAGTCGCGATAGAAATCGTCGGTGAATGCCGGCCGGCTCAAATCGGCCTCGTAGAACGTGACCTTATAGACTGGATCCGTCCCGACTCGAACGTTCTGAAGCTTGTTGTAATAGTTGCCCTGCTGATACTGCTGGTTCGCCGCCCGCCGGAGAGCAGTGAAGAACCACAACTTATCCTTCCTGACGGGACCGCCCAGCACGCCTGAGGTGTCATAGGACTTTTTGACGGACGGCGTAAAGAGAAGCCCACGCGCACGCAGCGCGTCATTCATGTTGTCGCTCTGCAGACTGGGGCCGGTAATGCCCGCGAAGAAACTCCCTGAGAAGATGTTGCCGCCGTCCTTGGGCACGATGGTCATCTGGACGCCGCCGGTATTGCGTTCGGCCGACATGCCGCTCGTTTCAACGACGACTTCCTGAAACGCGAGATTGTTGAACACGAAAATCGCGCCCCCCTGCAGCCGCTGACTCATGCCGTCCTGCATCGGAGCGTTGTCCCCCGAGCGCGAACCGTGGACCCCAAATTGAGCGCGCTCGTCAAGTCCGCCGACGCTGTTATTGGCGGCATTGCCCAGCACCGCGCCAGGGATGAGCGTGCCGTACTGGCTGAGACGGCCGGTGCTCGGAATCGAATCGAGCGTGTTGCGTCCGAGTGTGGTCTGCTGAAGGACGTTCTGGGTGTCCACGACCGGGGCTGCACCTGAGACCGTGACCGTCTCCTCGAGCGCCCCGACCTTGAGATCCGCATTCACCGTCGCGGTAAACGACGACGTCAATTCGAGACCTTCGCGCTTGACCGAACTGAAGCCGGGCAGACTGAATGTGACCGCATAGGTGCCGGGCCGCAGATTCACGATCTTGTATTGCCCTTGAGAATCCGTGACGACCGTTCGGACCTTTTCGATCAGCGCCGGACTGGCGGCTTCCACCGTGACGCCGGGCATCACCGCGCCAGAGGTGTCCTTGACCACGCCCGCGATAACCGCGGTGTCTTGCGCCCACACGGCGGCCGGCAGAAGCAGAAAACACGACGCCACAACATACCGAGCGAATCGCTGGGAATTCATCGCCTTTTCT
>QHWL01000434.1:8004-13808 GCA_003222555.1 Acidobacteriota bacterium
GCCTGAAGAGCGTGTGAAAAAATACGACGTTTGAACCCAGAGCTCGCAGAGCACGCAGAGAAATCATTAAGCATTTCTTCTCGGCGGCCTCCGCGGTCTCTGCGTTGAACGTAATTTGTTCACAACCTCTGAAGGCGGATACCACGTACCGGAAAATCAAGCCGTCGTCTGCGCGCGAGTCACCGTCGTTGATACCAGACGATTCGATCGCCGGCTTCGCCGATCCCTGGTAGGTTCATGTAGGTCGCATCAGTGGAGCCGACCGAGGTGATCGGAGTGGTCGGCAATTCGGAGATCGGGTCGTTCGAAAGGAAGAGGCCTCCCGGCCGAAGCATCTTCGCAATATTCGCGACCGCGAGTGATTGTTCGAAAAGATCGTAATAGATCAGGATGTTGGTGGCCAGGATGAGGTCGAACTGGCCGCCTGCCGATGAGGGCTCGAGCCGCTGCAGAATGATGTCCAGATCGCGCGGAATCGTCGACAGGACAACCGACGGACGGACCAGTACGGTCCGAACCTCGACGCGGCCGGCACTTGGCGGCGGCGCCACCGACTTCGTTTCTTCGCCAATGTGGTGGCCAAACCGTTTCCAAGACGTCACCAGGCTCGGCGTCCAGGGTCGATCGACGTTACGGGGCAACACCAGCATGTAGGGGCGTGCAGCTCGCGCACGTGTACGGGCGGCCTCGATGTGCTGGATGATCCGTGGGCTCAGATCAAAAGCGGTCACCTGGATCTCGGCTGGTCTGCCTAGCCCGAGCCGGATCAAGGAATCAACGATCGCAAACGGTTGGATGGTCTGCGGCGGGTAGAAATCGTACCCGTCCTGCTTGTCATTCAATTCAAGACCCGGCCCCACAACGGCGATGCGCTGAACCTTCCCGGGGCGGACGAGGCCCTTGGCCTTGATGGCGTCGAGCGCCTGGTCGATGGCGAGGTTGATGAAGATCGACGTGTTGAATGTCAGGCCACGGTTTCTGAACAGCGTTCGTCTGTCGAGCGAGTCGGCGCCCGGATCGTCGAGGACCGCCTTGCGCGACTGCACGGCGGAATAGCCCACACTCGTCGTCCGCTCCTCGAGATAGCGCCGCATCTGGTTCGTGCCCGCTTCCGTCGCCGGATCGATCCCCTTGCCCATGACGACCTGGCGAGCGAACTGCAAGCGCTCGTTCGTGCCCGGTGAGGCGACAGCCGCAACAAAATCCTCCATGCGGGCTCGCAACGACCTCGGCACCTCGGCCGGCCGATCGACGAGCGCGGCCCGGTGACTATCGGTTCCTTTGTGAAAATGGTCCCGAAGAGCAGCAAATGGACCACCGACTCCTCGTCCCCCTGCTCGACTCGCGCGCGGATCGTGGCATCGCGACGGGAGACCCAATCGGGCCAGACGGCTTCGAGTTCGGCCGGCGTCTTCGACCGAAGCTCCGCCGGGAGCAGGTCTTCGCGAAGCACCTGAAGAATTGGCTTCGCGTCCGCGTAGGGAATGTTAGCCCGACTTCGCGGCTTTGCGGCTTCGTCGAGGCTCGCCCGACTTTGCTGGGTCGACAAAGTCTCCGGCGCAGCTCGCATCAAAAAGCCGAAGGCGAGGACCGTCACGAGCAGAACCGACGAGGACACGTCCTTCATGCGGAGAGGGAAAGAGATTGTGACCAAATCCCGTTCAACGCCGAGGCCGCGAGCCCGCCGAGCAGAAATGCCCAAGGATTTCTCAGCGTGCTCTGCGAGCTCTGCGTTCAAACGTCGCAAGGGCCGGGGCCTGCATCGACGGCGGACCCCGTCCCCAGGCCGCGTCAGAAGTCGAGTTGCCCGGTGAACTTGAACAAGCGCCCGCCCATGATCGAAATGGGATTCAGCCATGCCGATCCGTAGCGGGTCGTCATGTTGAGAACGTTGCTGACGTTGAATACGTTATACACGTCGGCATTCCCCTGCACCCTGACCTTCCCGAAATGGAAGATGCGCGTAAAGCGGAAGTCGACCTGCTGGATCCGGTCTTCATAAGCGCTTTTGTCGGGAACCATGTCGATCTCGACGGTAGACGTACAAACAGCGGCGCCGCGGCACGCCGCCAGGTTCCGGCCGAGCAATGGCGCAATCTCCGCGTTGGTGAACACTCGACTCGCCCTGATCGGGAGCCCGGGAATATTCTGATAAATTGCACTGGCCTGGAGGTCCCATGGTAACGGGTAGACGAACAGGAATTTGACCTGCGTCGACGAAGCCCACGACGGGACGACGTTGCAGAACGGATCTGTTCTCGGTGCGAGGATAGTGCTGGCGGCAGTGCCGAATGCTATATATGTCAGCTGCGGGTTACCCATCGTGTAGCAGTTGTTGGTGGCCTCGCGCCCGAGGCTGAGGCCGCCCGAGAACTGCCCTCCCTGCTTGAACCGTGCATTCATCGTGACATCGAGGCCGTTGAAGACGTCGGTCTGCTTTCCATAGTTGTCTGCCAGCGTCACCACGTTGTCGTTCACGCCAAACAGCGCAGGTTTAACGTCGTAAAGCCCGCAGAGCCGGTTGCCGCCGCCCCCTGGCAGCCGACTGTCCACTGGCGCCGTGATGCAGAAGGAGTCGTAGTCGCTCGCCTGCGTCAGCCGATTGTCGGTGGCAAGGAAGCCGTCGTACCAGGTGCGAAAATACCCCACCGTCAGGGCGACGTTCGGCCGCAGCTCCTGCTGGACGGAGGCGGTTGCCTGCCACTGGGTCTCTGAGTTGTTGAAGCCGTGCAGCGCGTCGGGCGCCCGGTGTGTATTGCCGGCTCTGACCTGCCCGAACGTGAGGTCGTCCCAGGCGCCGCACTCGCCGTTGACAGACGAGCTCAGAAGGTTGCAGTCTGGCACGTAGTTCCCGTTGACGTCGTTCCACGTCCGCGTCGTGCTGACGGCCTGATTGTTCGCGGGGATGTCCACAGCGGCAATGTTGTAGGGCGTAAAGCGGCCCAGCGCGGCCTTGATTGCCGTCTTGCCGTTGCCAAACACATCGTAGGCGGCGCCCAGCCGCGGGCTGAAGTTCGTGTAGTTCGGGGAGTTCTTCACCTCCGGGAAATCGCGTTCAGGTACAAACGGTCCGGCCAGGAAATGCGTTGCGGGGATGTAACCGTTGAAGCGGCTGAAGCGCGCGCCCAGGTTCATCGTCAGCTTCCGCACAGTCCACTGGTCCTGCCCGTAGACGCTGGTGTCGGTCGTTCGACTGACGGCTTCGAATGGTGTCGCCCAGATCGAGACCCGTTGAGGCACTCGGTTTCTGAAGGTGTAGGACCTGCCGCCGTGGATTTGGGTGAGGTCGGTGGCTGCGTCGAGCTTGCCGTCGCCATACTGGGCCATGTCCAGGCCAGACTTGAATGCATGCGAGCCGGTGACGTAGGACACCGCGAACCGCTGGCGGTATTGCCGGTTATGCTGGACGCGATAGCCTCCGGCGTGGGTCAGGCCGGTCGCGCGGGATCCGTAGCGGTAGTTCGTCGCGAGGTCTGTGATCCCAATGATGTCCGTGGCCACGTCGTCTTGTCTTTTGGTGTGATTGTTGAACACGTTCGCCGATGCACCCGCTTCGAACAGGAGCCGGTTGGTCGCCGGGAACGTCCAGGTGACCAGAGGCAAATAGTTGACGTTGTACGTGTGTTGGCCGGTGGCTTCGGGCGACGGCAGAGTACCGCCGGCCGACTCCAGCAACGGGTAGAAACAACTGCAGTTGCGTTGATTTTCGTAGGAGGCCACGATCTTGTTCTTGGCCGTCGCCTGCCACGTCAAACGAAGACTGTAGTCCTTGTAGTTGTCGCTGCCGTAAGCCGGCCGGCTCGAATCGGGCTCGTAGAACGTGACACGCCAGATCGGATCGGTGCCGACCTTGACGCCCGCGAGCTTATTGAAATAGTTGCCCTGCTGAAACTCCTGGTTCACGGCCTGGCGATTGCCAAAGAAGAACCAGAGCTTGTCTCGCTTGATCGGGCCGCCGAGAGTCCCTCCGGTGTCATAGTGCTTCTTGACCCCGCCAGGCAGTTGAAGCAGGCCGCGCGCGCGCAGTTGGTCGGTGAGATTACCGGCTTGAAGACTTTGGGCGGTGTGGGACGTCTTGAATGTCCCCGAGAAGGTGTTGCCCCCGTCCTTGGGCACCATGTTGATCTGAACACCGCCCGTGCTTCGTTCTGCGGACATGCCGCTCGTCTCGACGGCAACCTCCTGAAACGAGAGATTGTTGAAGACGAAGATCGCTCCGCCTTGCAGCCGCTGATTGATGCCGTCCAGGCTGGGGGCGTTGTCCCCCGGGCGGCCGCCGTGGATTCCGTACTGCGGGCGCTCATTCAGATTTCCAACGCTCTGGGTGCCGGCGTTGGCTAACGTAGCACCGGGGATGATGCCGCCCAGGGCGGCGATACGCCCGGAGGTCGGCAGCGCATCGAGTGTGGCGCGCTGGACGATGGTTGTCTGCCGGATGCTCTGAACGTCCACTACCGGAGCTTCACCCGAAACTGTGACCGTCTCTTCGAGCGAGCCCACTTTCATCTCGGCATTGATCGTGGCGGTGAACCCCGACGTCAAGTCCATGCCCTCCCGCTTGAACGTGCTGAAGCCGGGAAGGCTGAACGTCACCGTGTAGGGGCCCGGCCGCAGATCCACGATCCGGTAGAGGCCCTGGGCGTCGGTGACGACGCTGCGGGTGACGCCGGGCATGACGGCGCCCGATGTGTCTTTCACCACCCCCGCGATGGTGCCGCTGTCCGAGGTCTGCGCCCACGCGGCTGCCGGCAGGAGCAGAAGACAGCCCGTCACGACGAAACCCGTGATTCGCTGGAACTTCATCGCTTTCTCCTTCTTGCAAGAGCCAGAAACGAGGCGCGCGACCTCCGACTTCGTCGCGGTGGTCTTGCTCAAGCGCGAATGCGGCTGCTCGCCTGATGCGGAAAAAAACGCGCCGCTCACCTAAGCGTGAGAAACGCGAGGACGAAATCGCCGTATTCGGTTCAGCAGAGGGAATCGCCGGTCTCGGTCTTACCACGCAGCTTGGCGAACGTCAAGAAAATCTTATGAATTTTACCTGCGGGTCCGGCTAAGTGAGGCCGGCATCGGCAGGCCCCACTCGCGGCCGTTCTTCAGTTCGCCCTGTCGTCAGGGTGGGTGTCGCTTACGAGGTCGCCTTGCCGTAAGTGAGCATGCGGGTAGTCGAGCCTCCGCCCGATTCGAGATCCTTCTGGACCGTGAGCGCCCCGCCGCTGACGCTCAGGATGTCCCTGCTGAAGCTCATCCCCTGTTTTTGATGCAGGTGCAGCTTGGATCCGTCCCAGTGGGCCCAAGTCTTCAACGCGTTGACATCACCCGCCGGCACCACCGTCAGACTGTTATCCAGCTTGTAGACCGCTTTGGTCGATCCAGTTTGAACCGTAACCTCGGTTGGTGTCTGCGTAATGACGAGACTCGTCGGGGCCGGGCTGAAGACGTTCTCCTCATAAGCGTTGCCGCCCCCTCCGCCTCCCCTGCCGCCCCTGCCAGTCGGGAGGGGCGGGTCGACCTTATCGAGCTTCCACGTTCCCGAGAGATTGGCACTCCCCTGGGCCCATACACCCGCAGGGACGATGAGCGCAAGCGCAACCAGCCATAGCAAGACTCGCTTCTTCATGTCGTTCTCCCTCTGTCCAAGGACTAGGGCTGGTAGGGCAGGTGGGGCAGGTGGGGCTGGTTAGAGCAGGTCAACACCTGCCCCATCCGACCCACCTGCCTCACCCGACCCACCTGCCCCACCCGGCCCACCTGCCCCCACCCGGCCCACTGCCCCACCTGCCCCACCCAACCCACCCGGCCCACCT
>QHWL01000434.1:13966-16018 GCA_003222555.1 Acidobacteriota bacterium
CGGCTGAGGATGGAAAACCTTCGCCGGATCCGCTCCTGGCTTCGGCCTGAACTTCTGGGGTCGTCCGCCAAAGACCTCCGCGGTGTAGAGGTTCCCGTCGGTGTCGGCTGAGAACGAGTGGACGGCCCAGAACAGCCCTGGAGCCGTGCCGTGGGTGCCCCACGCGTAGAGCAGCTTTCCGTTCAAGTCGTACTTGAGCATCTTGTCGAGCGGACCGGAGAACACCCACAGGTACTGGTCTGCGCTCACATGTATGTTGTACGGCTGCGTGATATTTGGAAACTGATCGAGGTACTTGCCGTTCTCGTCGAAGACCTGAATGCGGTTGTTCGCCCGGTCGGAGACGTAGACGCGGCGGTTCTTGTCGGTGGCAATCGAGTGCGGCGTGTTGAACTGCCCGTTGCCGGTTCCCGGGGTTCCCCAGGTCATCAGGAACTTTCCGTTCTTGTCGAACTTCGCGACGCGCGTGTTGCCGTAGCCATCGCTGACGAAGAAGGTGCCGTCGGGCAGCCAGGCGATGTCGGTCGGCCGCTTGAAGCCTCGTCGCGCACGCCGAGCGTCAGCAGCAGCTTCTTGCCGTCGTTGGTGAACTTGAAAATCTGGTGATGAATGTCGTCGGGCACCCAGACGTTGTGCTCCGGATCGTAGGGACTGATCAACACCGAGTGCGGTCCGCGGCCGTCCTCGAAGAGGTGATCCCACTGCGTCCACGATTCGGTCGCCTTGCCGTTGGCATCGACGATCACGATGCAGTTGCGCCACTCGGGCGTCGGTTGGGTCGCCGCCTGGCCGGTGGATCCCCAGAAGCCCGTGAAATTGTTCGGCAGTTTTTCCGGAAGCTTCAGCTCACCGCGGTACGCGATGAAGATTCTGTTGGGCGTTTCCGCAAAAATGCCGCTCGTGGAACCCGTGATGTACCCTGGCTTCGCCAGCGCCGGCGTCGGCCATTTGTCGACCACCTCGTACGGTCCGTAGCGGTCGTCGCCGCCTTTGTCTTGGAGCAAGGCAGGCGCCGAGACAAAGCCTAGTCCGAGCACGGCAGCGAGCGTGAGGACGGGAGTGCGCATTCAAACCTCCTGGCTAAAGAGTATAGGGGCGGTGGAGACCAAGAAAATCGAGATCGCAAGCGCAAAAACAGACGACGTCTGTCGCGAGTATCGGCGTGAGCGTAGCCAAGCCCCGCGCGCACCGATACCCGTCACCGATCGCATTTATCGCTGAGGGTTACTTCTTCTCGCCTGGGTCGCCCGGGGCGCCAGTGCCAGTCGAGCCGAGGAACAGCGTTTGCCCGTTGGGAAGCGTGAGATCCCGGCCGTTGGCTCTCAGCGACCCGTCCTTGGATTGATAGCCGTCGACGTGGATTTCGGTGCCCGGCAGCAGCGAGTTCTTCGTCAGCCCGCGGCGGAGCAGCGTGTTCGGCGTCCCGGCTTCCACCATCCACGCCTCGACGGTGCCATCCGGCTTTTTCACATCCACATGGATCCAGGCGTGAGGATTGATCCATTCCATCTTCGTCACCGTTCCCTTGAATTCGACGTGTTTTTTGGCGTCGAATTCCGAGTTGAACGCGTGATGCGCCACGACCGGCGCCACGGCCAGCAGCAGCCCGAGGCCGGCGACCACCACGAGGATCTTCGTTCGCATCGTCTTCACCTCTCCTTTGTTGTTTTGAATCCGCGTACTATTTCGACCTCACCTGCTCGGCTGCTTGTTGTACTTTCCGAACAACATCTCTTCCACAAACGGCTGGCACTTGAACTCCATGAGTTGCATATTTTTCTCGACCCGCCGATAGAGGATGAAGCTCATCTTCCACGGCCGAGTAAACACCTTGGGATCGTCGATTGTGGCTTCGTATTGGAGGTGGTAGGGACTGAGCGCCGTATAACGCTCCACCACATGGAGAGCGTCGCTATGAAAATCTCCGGCCCGGTCGAGCCAGGTCTGATCGTTGAAGCCACTCACGTCGACGACCAGCGTCTCCCCTTCCCAATGCCCGCGCGCCCAGCCCATGAAGGAGTCGATGGGCGCCTCTTCCTTCCAGTTCATGCG
>QHWL01000435.1 GCA_003222555.1 Acidobacteriota bacterium
TACGTGGTGTGGAAGAGCGCTGGCGATGGCGAGGCGCTGTTTGCCGGCATCGATGTCTCGGCCAGTTATTTGTGGCTGGAGGGTCTGACGCTCCGGGATCAGCCCTTCGCGCTGATGTCGAAAAACGCGCCAACCGGAGTCGTCATCAGTCGATGCTCGTTCTTCAACAATCACTATTCAATCTATCTGCAGCGAGGCGGAAGCAACTGGTACATCGCCGACAACACGATAGTCGGTGATACCCCGTACTCGACAGAGAGCCTCGATGGCGAAGGCATCGAGTTGAACGGCTACGCCGTCGAGAGCTTCGGTCACGTCGTGGCCCACAACAGCATCTCGAACGTGGCGGACGGGATCTCGAACGGCACTTACAACATCGATGTGTTCGGTAACGACATCTTCGACACCTCCGACGATGGCTTTGAAGGAGATCCGGGCGGAGTGAACATCCGCGTGTGGGAAAACCGCATCCACAACGCCGCCCACAACGGCATCAGCTATCAGCCTCAGAACGGTTCGCCGTGGTACATCCTCCGGAATCAGCTCGCGGGCTTCATGGAAGGGCCGTTCAAGTTCAGGACGACCGATCGATCGGTCATCGCCCACAACACTTTCGTCATGTGGAGCAAGATGATCTGCTGCAACGATGAGCACCTTCTGCGATCGATCGTCAAGAACAACCTGTGGGTGTCGGTGTCCGGCGGGCAGATATGGGATTTCGGGTCGAGTGTGAAGGACTGGCGGAGCGACTTCAACAACGACGGCTTCGATTGGGGGGCAAGCACGGCGCCGTTCAGGTACGGCGGCGTGGTCTACTCGAGCCTCGCCGGTCTCGCGGGGGCGTCAGGCCTCGAGACGAACGGACGACAGATCAATCGGGCGAGCTGTTTCGCGACGTTCAATGTACCTGGTCCTGCGCCCGTGCCGATTCCGCCGCAGTACATGACGTTGAAGGCCGGCTGCAGCGCCGTGGACGCCGGCGCGATTCTGCCGAACATCAATGACGGTTTCATCGGCAGCGCGCCCGACCTGGGTGCGTACGAGCTCGGCCAGCCCCTCCCGACGTACGGTCCGCGGCCGCTTGCGACGCCGACGATACCAAGAGCGCCGACGGGTTTGCGAATCACCCGCTGATTCAGGAACCAAACAGTGCCGCCCCGGATTCGAGCTAACGCGGCTCGCCAACGTTCGGTGCTTCCTGCAACGGATCGGTCGGCGTCGGCGTTCCGGCCAGTAACAGGCCGGGCGTTCGCTGATCTCGTGCGACCCTCTTCGCGCTGACTGGCGCCGCGACGGCGGCGACCAGCAGCGCGAAAGTCCAGCGCCCGTGCCTCACGTGTTCACCGAACGGCGTTGATGATCACGGCGCCGTAAACGCGATGTCCGTACCGCGTCTCCTGGCCGAAGAAGGCCGGTGCGTCGTCATTAGACCTGACGGCGATGAAGCGATAGTCGCCGCGAACGCCCCAGCGGCCGTTCGGTGCGTACCACTTGAGACCGCCGCCGACGTCGCCAGTCAGGAACGTTTCGGTCTTGTTGATGTCGAGACTGGCTCGCTTGAACATCGTGAGACCGCCGATTCCGCCTGCCGCATATGGCACAATCGACGTCCGCGTCGGCGCCGACACCACGAGGTTGCCCGCGAAGTTCACTTGATTGGGCCCCTTCTGATTGCTCGTGAGTCCACCAAACCGAAGATCCTGCGGGACCCCGAGCGCGCCTTGGACCTCGCCTTCGATTCCGAAGAACCGATTGACGTTGTAGGCGAGCGCGGTGCCTACGTTGTAGTTGCCGAAACTCGGCCCATTGTCGCCGTTTGTGTAGAACGTGCCGCCGCCCGGAATGACCGTGACTTCGACCGTGCCCGGGCCAGGGCCCGTCTCCTGCGCGTAGGCGCGACCAGCGCCAACGACAGATAACGCTGTGAGAAGAACCGCGATCCAACGTGTCATGACTACCTCCTCGAACCCTCTTGGTTCACGGCAAGCCTCAGGGCAAAGACGATGCCGCGCGCTCCCAGCGCAAAACAGGCGCAACTGTGGCGCAGGTCGTTGCCTCAGTGAAAAGTGAGTGGGCGGATATGCGCAGTGTGGTCATGCCTGCGCAATGGGTCTTCGAACGGAGTGGTGGCGCAGCGCCGTCCGCGACGCGGCGTGCGTCGTGCGCAGGTCTACGCACAGCGTCTAGGGCTGCGCAGACGGTCGCGAGGCCCGCACCCAGGTGCAACGGCGATTTGGCCCACAAATGACGACACTCGGCTTGCGGGACGGCTGGCCCGATGGTTGCCCTGTCGTGGGGCGAGGGTTAGGGACCATGTCTCAGAAAACTGTTCAGTTGCTCATCGGCCGAATAGTCACCGACGAAGAGTTGCGCCTTCGGTTCGTTCGGCAGCCCCTCGAAACCCTCACCGCCTTGCGCGAACAGGGGTTCGAGCTCACGGCGAGCGAGATCGAGGCGCTTGTCGAAACAGACCGGCAGCTGTGGAATTCAGCCGCCGCGCGGATTCATCCAAGCCTGCAGCGCTGCAGCCTCTGCCCTTAGTGCCCCGCCACCCGGGTCCCACATTGGTCGGGCATCGAGAAGCATTCAGTTCTTCTCGAACGGACGTCTCCCCG
>QHWL01000016.1:0-1700 GCA_003222555.1 Acidobacteriota bacterium
ACCCGTCCAGATCCTGCAAAGGCGTGTGCTTGCGGCCATCAGCAGGGATCATGCGGTACATCGTCTGAGTCGCAATCAAACCGCCCTGGCCGGGATAGATGAAGACAAAGTAAGTAGGCGTCTGACCGATGTACGAGGGAATGCCGGCGCGAGGAATCCCTGCTGGCATGCAGTTATTGGAGGGATCTTCTTCGTTGGCATTGTGGTCCAGGTTCTTCACCATTTCCCAGTATTCAGGCTTGTAAATCGGCCTGTTGGAGCCGACGCGGCGGAGGAGGGAGGCCGCACGTTCACCCTGCTCGTTGTTCAACGGGCGATTGGTGTTTCGGGGGAAAGTCGCGATGAGTAAGCCGCTGTGAAGGTCGCGCGTCGAGCTTTCGCTTTCAATCGCCAAACCGTTGTTGGCGATCTGGTTTGGGACTCCGAGCAAATTGTCGCCCAGGCCATTCCACACCCCTGTCAAGTCCGGATGCCCGTCCGGCGTCCGCGGCGTGACACCGGACGGCTTCGGTGGGGCGTTGCCGGTACGCCGTATTTGCGAAAACTCCTGAGCAAGAATCGCTGCTGGAAGGAGGCACAGACCGGCAACCGCAGCAATGGCTCTGCGATACCCAGATGAACGCATACACACCTTCCTGTTCGCTCAGTTACCGTTGGGATCGGCGGAGAACTTGAACACGCGCCCATCTGCGATCTTCAATTCCTGGAGAAGGCCGCTGTTCGAGTCATCTCTGGCGGGCAGCGCCGTGACTGTGACTTCGTCCCCGGGCTTCAAGCCGCCGCGGTCGGCCCGGCTCAACCCGGCTTTACGGAGAGAGCCCACCCCGCCCATCTCGAACGCCCACTTTTGGACCTTGCCGTCGGCGGCCTTTACATTCACCGTCAGGTACGAGTGTGGATTGATGAACTCTATTTTCGCCACAGTTCCACTGACGCTTACCGTCTTATGAATGTCGAATTGCGACTGGATCGAATGGTGCGCCGAAACAGGTCCGGCCAAAGCCAAACCGCAAAGCAACGCGGTGACTAGAGCGCTGCCGACTCGGAAACGCGTCATGATGCCTCCGTGACGTACTTGGGACGAGAGCTCCTTTTCTCTGTTGCAAAGAAAAGGGCCGCTCGTTAACGCAAACCTGAACACACAGAACGCCTTAGAATAAGGCCCGCTGGAGGTCGGCGTCAACTTCCGTGACGCCGACAAAAGGCTGGATCAGGCCGGAATAAAAGCCGTTTTTGAGTTCCAGGACGCGCGTTCTCGGACCTGGGATTGGCGCCTCGTTCCAGACCAAACCGCACGCGGTAAAAACAACTGTTCATGGAAGGAGCCTGAGCCTGGACCGGTCTCCTCGTACGAGCCAAGGGTCACCGGCCGAGAGACCCCGCCACGCGGATATTGTTTTGCTCGCCTCTCTGTGGCAGACCAGGGCGCTCCTTCGCGCGCAATTGGTCGAAGAAGGATTCGAGGTGCTCGCGACAGACACCTGGCCCATGATGCGCCAGTACTTGCGGCTCGGATGGAAACCTCGTCTTGCGATCGTCGATTTGCAGGGGCTTCCGGATCGCGAGCGCGCGTTGAACGGCCTGAGAATATTGATGAAGCCGAATCGCGTCCTCGTCCTTTACCTCAGGCGGGAAATCCCAGGCATCAACGGCACCCGTCGAATGGCGCCTTGACAGGGCGGACATGCTTTGACAGGATA
>QHWL01000016.1:1750-14812 GCA_003222555.1 Acidobacteriota bacterium
CCCACCTGCGGGCGTGAACGTCGCCCAGCGTAGGTTGGCCCCAGCCCGATCGCGACGTTCTGCTGTACTCCAGCAGGTTCTTACCGTCGCATCGCGCCCTTCCGGGTTTCTACGCGAGTAAACAGTCGCGAAAGGTGTCGTATGCCGTCGTTCAGGATTTGCGTCCTCGCGCTGCTCTTCAGCTGTTCGGCGGCCGATCGTGCGGCTGGCCAGGAGCGAGCGTATTTCGTCACCTACGATCATTATCTGGAGGAACCAGGCAATCTCGAAGTCGCCATTGCGACCACAACTGGTAGACCGAAGAACGGCCATTCGGTATACACCGCGCCGTGGGTCGAGCTCGAGTACGGGTTCACCGGGTGGTGGACGGCCGAGTTGTACCTCGAGGGCGTCACCACTCGAGGCGAGGGCAACGGCTTTACTGGATGGCGCTTTGAAAGCCGGTTCCGGCCACTCAAAGGGGAGCACGGCCTCAACCCCGTGCTCTATGTCGAATACGAGAACATCAGCGAAGCCAGTCGCATTCAAAAGGAAATCGTCGGAGCGGGTCCCCTTCCAGCCGGACCGATCGCCGAGCTGCAGGCCGAGCGTGCCCACGAACTGGAAGGCAAACTGATTTTGTCGAGTGTGGTTGGACCCTGGAACGTCGCCGAGAATTTCATCGTGGAGCGGAACCTGTCGGCCAGCGAAGGCGTCGAGTTCGGGTACAGCGTCGGCATGTCGCGCGCCGTCGGCACTCTCGCGAGCGGGACGTCGTGTCACTTCTGCGCTGAAAACTTCGTGATTGGCGCGGAAGCGTACGGCGGCCTCGGCTCTACCGAAGGTATCGCCGGCGGCGAACAGCGCCACTACCTGGCGCCGGTTCTCCGCTGGCACGTGACCGCACGCACGACCCTCAAAGGTTCTGCGGCGTTCGGCCTCACCGAGAACAGCGACCGTTATCTCCTCCGTTTTGGATTTGCGTATCGGTGATGCGCCGCCGCCTGGCATGCGGTTCTGGCCTCATGTTGATGCTCAATGTGGCGATAACCGCGCAAACTGTTCAGATTCGCCAGCGAGATCCTGGCTGGAGCGCGCCGCCGGGTGCCACGTCGAAAGCCAACCCGCTCGCCGATCGACCGGAAGCCGCCGCCGGAGGTCGAAAACTATTTCTTCAACGGTGCAGTGTGTGTCACGGTGAAGACGGCCGGGGTGCCGGGCGGGCGCCCGATCTAACAGCTCCCGACGTGCAGGTCCAAAGCGACGGCGCGTTGTACTGGAAAATCACCGGTGGAAACACCCGCGGCGGCATGCCCACCTTCAGCTTTCTTCCGGAACTGCAACGATGGCAGCTCGTGATGCACCTGCGCATGCTCGCGCCCGATAGCGGGTCGTCGCGATAAAGAGGGCATGTCGCGAAAACGGTACGAACATCAGCCCGGCATCGACGGCGTCCCGCCTTCGGCGCTTCGGCCGGCTTGACGCCGGACGGCGGCTTCGTAATCGTCCTGCGGTTGGCGGCCGGTGGCATGCAAATACCACGCGGGATGGTGGGTCCATGCCCAGCGCTTCTCGACAGTGCCGCGCGTCATCGAGTGGAACGTGCCCGGCTGCGCGGCCGTGCCTTCGTAGATATGGACGATGAAGCCGACGAGCATCACGAGCGCCGCGAGATCGTGGAACACGTACCCGATGGCAGCCGTTGTCCGGCCGAAGGCCCTTGGAAACCACATCGGGACTCCCGAAATGAAGAAGATGACGGAGCTCCCGACGATCGCCCAGAAGTACAACTTCTGCCCGGCATTGAAGAAATCGACGTATTCCGGCTCGAGTTTGTCCGTGTTGGCGACGTACTCCTTCAGTCGGCGCATCCATCGGGTGTCGTCTGGCGTCCATGACATCGGCTGGAGCCAGTTCAGAAGCTGCAGCGCGAAGAACGCGACGAACCCCAGACTGAACCAGGGATGCAGCAGCCGTGTCATCGGCCCGCCGCCGAAGAGCGGCGTCAGCACGCGATACAGCCACGGCGTGTAGATCGCCAAGCCGGAGAGGAGCGCGAGGATGAAGAACGCCGCGACGCTCCAATGCAGAACCCGCGAGTACACGGGATGGCGCAGCAGCTCGTTCTCGCGAACGAACGTGCGTCCGTGTGCCCCGAACCGCGCGCGTGCACCATCATCGAATCGTTCGACTGCCGTACTCATCGCGGCACCTCTTGTCCCGGCGGCTGCGGCTGCGGTTCTTTCGGCCCCTGGCTGATGTAGTGGAAGAACGCCACAGGCGCTGCGAACAGGCTCAGCAGCAGCGCGATCGGCTTGGCGACGCGCTTCCATGCGGTGTAGGTGACCGGAATCTGCGGGTTCGCCGGCAGGCCGCCGTACAGCTCCGGCTTCGTGATGTCGTGCAGCACGTAAATCACGTGGGTGCCGCCGACCGACGGCGGATCGTACACGCCGGCGTGCACAAATCCTGAATGCTCGCGGAGCTGGCGTGCGCGCGCTTCAGCCAGGCCGCGCATATCGGCCTTCGTGCCGAACTTCAGGCAGCCCGTCGGACACGCTTTGATGCACGCCGGTTCGAGCCCTTGTCCAACGCGGTCCGAGCACAACGTGCACTTGTAGACCTTCTTCGTCGTGCTGTTGAACTTTGGAATATCGAACGGACACCCGGACACGCAGTACTGGCAGCCGATGCAGTTCTCCTGCTGGAAATCGACGATGCCGTTCGTGTACTGCACGATGGCGCCGTCGGCCGGACACGCGCGCAGGCACCCGGGATCTTCGCAGTGCATGCACTGGTCTTTGCGCATCAGCCACTGCAGCGTGCCGTCCTCACGCTGATGCTCATTGAACTTGATGAGATTCCAGTAGTTCCACGCAGTCGATGGCATGGTCTGGTACGTGTTGTCGAACGTCGTCTGCTGGAACGGCATGTCGTTCCACTCGACGCACGCAACCTCGCACGCCTTGCAGCCGATGCAGGTAGTGACGTCGATGTATTTGCAGATCTCTTCCGCACGCTGAACACCGGCACCGGGAACGGTGCCCGAATGGCCGGAAATCGCCTTGACCTGAAGTGTGCCCGTTGGCATGACTATGCCTTCTCGATCTTTACGAGGAACCCTTTGAATTCCGGCGTGTACGCGTTGGGGTCGATCGCGGTTGGCGATAGGAGATTCGCGGAGGTGAGCTCGGTCCGGCCGGCGTCTTCCGCGATCCCGCGATAGCCCCAGTGGATCGGAATACCGATCTGATAAGTTTTCCTGCCGTCGATCTGCATCGGCTTGATGCGGCGGGTCACCATCGCTTTCGCGATGTACGAGCCTCGTGCGCTCGAGACCTTCACGCGCTCACCGCCTTTGACGCCCATCTCGTCGGCGAGCTCCACCGGCACCTCCACGAACGGCTCCGGCACCAGCTCCACATTCATCGGGTTGTTCTTGGTCCAGTAGTGATAGTGCTCGGTGAGTCGATACGTCGTGCAGACGACGTTGAAGCCTTGGCTCGGCGTCCCGTACTTGTCGAGCGGCGTCTTGAAGGTCTGCACGACGGGGTTGATCGACTGCGCCGGATGCAGCGGATTCGCAATCGGGCTTTCGATCGGTTCGTAGTACTCCGGGAACGGACCGTCCTGAAACGCCGCGAGCGGGCCAAAGAGGCGACCGATGCCTTCCGGATTCATGATGAATGGACCCATATGATCCTTCGGCGGCGAATCAACCTTGAAATCCGGAACGTCGTTGCCCACCCACCTCCCGGACTCGTTCCACCAGACTTGACGCCGTTCGGGATCCCACGGCTTGCCGGACGGATCGCACGACGCGCGGTTGTACATCACGCGCCGGTTGGCCGGCCACGACCACGCCCAGTTCGGATAGATGCCGAGGCCCGAGGGATCTTCGGTGCCGCGGCGCTGGGTCATCGCACCCGCTTCGGTCCACGACCCGGAATAGAGCCAATTGCCGCAGAGCGTTGTGCCATCGTCTTTCAGCGCCGCAAAGCCTGGCAATTGCTGTCCGGACCTGATCGTCTGACCGGTTGGATCGGCGATGTCGGCCAGCGCCCGCCCGTTAATCTCCTTGGCGAGCTCCACGAACGACCGGTGCAGTGGATCGGTGTAGTTCCACGCGAGATTGACAATCGGATCGGGGAACTTCCCGCCTTCCTTTTGATACAACTCGCGGATCTTCAGGAAGATCAGCGACAGGATTTCCTGATCGAGCTTGGCGTCGCCAGGCGGGGTGATCGCGATATTCTTCCACTGCAGCCAGCGCGCGGAGTTGACAAAGGTCCCGTCCTTTTCCGCAAAGCCGGCGCACGGCAGCCGGTACACCGTCGTCTGAATCTTCTTCATCTCGTCGGGCGTGGTACCCGGCGCTCTCCAGAACTCGCTCGTCTCGTCCGGATAGATCTCGCCGACGACGAGCCAGTCGGCTTTCTTCAGAGCCTCGATGTTCTTCTTGGAGTTGGGCCCGACTTGCACGCCGTTCATGCCGAAGGCGAACATCCCCCGGACGTGGCCGTTGTACATGTCGTCCCAAATCTCGACCCACGAGTACTTGCGATCGATCTTCGGGAGATAGTGGAACGCCCAGTCGTTCTCCTTCCTGGCCGCTTCGCCGTAAAGCGCCTTGAGAAACGACACCGCGAACTTCGGCGTGTTCGACCAGTAGTTGTAAGAGTCCCATTCGGCCGGTTTCGACGCGGTCGGGGTCGTCCGCTTGAGGTAGGTCGCGAAATCGACGTCGTCGGGCGCCGGCATCTTCAAATACCCCGGCAGAATGTCGAACACGCCGGCCATGTCTGTGGCGCCCTGGATGTTCGAGTGGCCGCGCAGCGCGTTGACGCCGCCGCCCGCTCGACCGACGTTGCCGAGCAGGAGCTGCAGCATTGCCGCGGTGCGAATGATCTGCGTGCCGAAGCTGTGCTGCGTCCAGCCAACGGCGTAAATGATCGTCGCGACCTTTTTCATGTCGCCGTCCTTGCGGACGGACGTGAAGAGGTCGGCCGCCTTGAGGAACTGATCCCGCGCAATTCCGGTGATCCGCTCGACCATCTCCGGCGTGTAGCGCGAGTAATGTTGCTTCAGGAGCTGGAAGACCGAACGCGAGTGCGCTAGCGTCACATCATAGGCAACGTTGGGCGGCAACGCCGCCGGCGCATTCCCACGTCCACTCGAACCGGCCGCTTCGTAGTTCCAGGTGGACTTGTCGTACTCGTGTGTCGACGGATCGAATCCGGAGTACAGCCCATCCTCCGGAAGTTTGAATCCTTCCTTGATGATGAATGCCGCATTCGTGTAATTGACCAGATAGTCGCGGGCGATGCGATTGTTCTGAATCGCGTAGTTGATGAGGCCGCCGAGAAACGCGATGTCGGCGCCAGCGCGGATCTGCAGGAATAGATCGGCATTGGCGGCCGTCCGGGTGAACCGGGGGTCGACGACGATGATCTTGGCGTTACGATGGAGCTTGGCTTCAATCGGCCACTTGAACCCGCACGGGTGGTTCTCGGCCGGGTTGCCACCCATGATCAACATCAGATCGGTGTTCTTGATGTCGATCCAGCCGTTGGTCATCGCGCCGCGTCCGAACGTGGGCCCCAAACTGGAGACCGTTGGCCCGTGTCAAACCCGGGCCTGGTTTTCCAGGTTGACCACCCCCAGACTGCGCATCGTCTTGACGACGAGATAATTGAGCTCGTTCGTGTCGGTGCAGCCACCCGTCCACGCGATGCCCTCGCAGCGGTTCACCGTCCGCCCGCGCACATCTTTTTCGATAAACGTCGCGTCGCGCGTCTTTTTGACAGCGCGCCCGATCTCGTCGACGGCGGTGTCCCAATCGATGTCCTCCCAACGATCGGAACCCGGCCGCCGGACCTGCGGTTTCAGCAGACGCCGGTCGTTCAGAATGTCCTGCTGCAGCGATGCGCCTTTGGGGCATAGCGTGCCGCGGTTGATGGGGTGATCCGGGTCTCCCTCGACGTGCACGACTTGCGCGACCGCGTTCTTCGATCGGTCGCCCAGCGTGTGAATGATGACGCCGCAGCTGACCGAGCAGTACGGACACGTGCTGCGCGTCTCACTCGTTCGAGAGATCTTGAGGGTCTTGGCTTGCGCCAGAACCGGCGCGACGTCGAAGCCAAAAGCGGAGAGAGCTGCGCCGCCGACAATCGAACTCTGAAGGAACACTCGTCGGGAGATCGCCATCGGGCACCTCCGGTGCGACAATCAGAAATGCACGCGACATACCGCTCAGGTCGGGTCGCGACTGAGGAGCGTGCCATACGGCGACGTCAACGTCAACCCGTCTCCACGTGAGTAAACGTTTCTGCCGCGAAGATACGTTCGTTCGACTACGCCGCGAAGCCGCCGGCCGAGGTACGGCGTCTGCTGATCACGCTGTGGGAGCGAAAGGCGCTCGACCGTGAATTCCGCGTCCGGATCGAGCACGACCAGATCGGCGTCATATCCGACATCGATTCGTCCTTTACGACTGAGTCCGGCAAGCTGAGACGGCGCCAGACACATCCAGTTGGCGAGTTGATCGAGTGTGTAGCCGCGCGCACGTGCGCCGGTCCACGTCACGGGCAGGCTGAGCTGGAGCGACGGAAGCCCGCACCTTCCGTCCCGCGGCTCGGCCGCATGATCGGACACGACCATCTGGATGAGGCCGTTGGCAAGCGCGGCCCATAAGAATTCGCGGTTCGCGCGTTCGCGAATAGGCGGCGCGCACGTGAGGGACGTCGTGCCATCGGCGATCTCATCGGCGACGAAGTACAAATAGTGCGGACACGTTTCAGCCGTGATTGGCAGACGCGCCGTCCGGGCGTGAAACAGTGGCGTCAGTGCGTCGGAAGACGACAGATGAACGGCGTGCGTACGAGTGTGATGCTCACGGCAGAATTGGATGAGCCGGGCGATGGCTTCGTTTTCCGCTTCTTTCGGACGGCCGGTGAGATACGTCGCGTACCGGCGCGAGGCTCGTGAGAGCCCGGGGATTCGATCGACCCATCGGCGCTCCAAGCGTTGACGCGCCCGAGCGTTCTCGATCGGCTGGGCCAGTTCGGCGTGCGCGAGGAGAGTGGCGCCGAGCTTCGCGAGCGCCGGCATCACGATCCGCAAATCGTCTTCCGAGACCGGTGGAAAGTCATCGCCCGCGCACGGAAGCAGAACACATTTGAACCCGAGCACGCCCGCCTCGAAGAGCGGCGCAAGGTCGCGCGCGTTACCCGGCACCACGCCTCCCCAGAAACCTACATCGACATAACAGGTACCTCCGGCGGCTCGACGCTTCGCCTCGAGCGCCGCCACCATTGTGGTTGCTGGCCCCGGAAACGGCATTTCCACGAGTGTCGTGATGCCGCCGGCGGCAGCCGCGCGAGTCGCGCTCTCGAACCCCGAGTCGCCGCGACCTGAACCATGGGCATGCACGTGCGTGTCGACGACGCCGGGCATGATCACAGCCCCTGCTGCGTCATCGAGTGGGCAGCCGGGTGGCACGTCGTCGAAATCGAGAACGCCGATCACCCGCTCGTTGCGGATGTGGATGGCGGCGGGGCGTGTCCCGCGAGGGGTGACGACGCGGCGGCTGCGAACGACAAGCGAAGGAAGGAACACGTCAGAGGCCGACGAGATTCAGCTCAATCTTCTCGTATCCGTGCTCGCGTGCCCACAGATCGAGTGGCGCTCCAGCGACTTCGTCCACGAGCGGCACGGCCAGACCAAGTCGTCCGAGGTCGACACTCTTCAGATAGCGATGACAGCTGTGGCATGCGTCGAGGCGCAGGTGCTCGAATGCCGGCGATTGGAAGTACCCGAGCCTTCGTTCGTCCTCTTCGCCGCAGTGCGGACACAGGACGCGCCGGAAGGACCATTGCGTGAGGCACATTGCGCACAGCAGCAGGCGACTGCTGCCTTCGGCCGATGCTGCGCCGGCCGTCTCGAGAATCGACAACTGCGGAGCCCCTGCACAGCGCGGACAGCGGTTCGCCGCCTGCGCCGGGGCGCGATCGCTTGGTGTGACGCCCGCGTCGACCAGCCACTGAGCGTAGGGTTGTAGAATCGCTTTGGGAAAGAACTGGCGATCGGAGGGAGCGGACCAGTACGTCAGCAATTGATTCGAGATCGCCGAGTTGGTCATTTCGAGGAGCGTCCGAGCTTCGCCGACAAGCCGGTCCGGTCCGTGGTGGGCGACCTCATGCAGCAGAGCGGAGCCACGCTCCATCACCAGCGGTAGATCCCGCTCGAGGCTCCCAGACGGTGGCCGACGGTGGAACGTGTCGTACACATCTTTCTGACTGCGGAGCAACCGACCATAAAATGTCAGCAGCGGAGCCGACGGACCGCCCGTGGCGGCCAGTTGTTCGGCTCGGAGAATCCGCCGGTCCCACGAATCGCGCACGCGGGCCATCATAGACCAGTAAGAAGCCAAGATCGTTGCGGTGATAGCCGTCCTTGATGCGGCACTCGGCACCGAGCGCCTCAAATGGTAGGGCGTGTTAGTCTTTCAAGACCAGATGACTTTGGTGCCCTTTTCAAGCAGGCGCTCGAAAGCGTCGGATTCGCCCTCCTCTTTCGACGGGCTGTTGGGGAACGTCTCTGTACTCGAACGTCTCGACGAACTCCGGCGGCGGCTTGTCCATTCGGCCCTTGCGGTCTGCGTGGGCGTCCTCGCCGGATTCGCGTTCATCAATCAGGTTGTCACCTTCATTCTCGGTCCCACTCGACGGGCGCTGCCGGGCGGTACCCGGCTGATCTACACGCAACCGGGCGAGGCGTTCGGGCTCTACATCAAGATTGCGCTGATCGTCGGCGTAGTCGTCGCAATGCCCTACATCATGTATCAGCTGTGGCAGCTCGTCGCGCCGCTAGTGCCGGTGACGGCGCGGCGATTCACAATCCCGTTCGTGCTGTTCACGACGCTGGGCTTCATCGCGGGGGCCGCGTTCACACATTTCTTGGCGTTTCCCTACCTGATGGTGTTCTTCGCCAGCTTCCATACGCCAGATCTGCTGTTCATGCCGAGGCTGGAAGACGTGTTCGACCTTTACGCGAACATGCTCCTCGCCATGGGGGCCGTGTTCCAAATGCCGACGGTCGTATTTTTTCTCGCGAAGACCGGGCTGGTCACGGCGGGACTTCTCTGGCGGAGCTTCCGCTACGCGTTCCTGCTGATCTTCATTGTTTCTGCTGTGATTACGCCGACCGGCGACATGGTCACGCAGACGATCTTTGCCGCCCCGATGGTGGGCTTATACGTCCTGAGCATTCTGATTGCGTGGGTGTTTGGCAAGGCTCGGCTGACGCCGAGCGATGAGTCGAGAGAATAACCGCCAGGATAGGTCGTGAGGCTCCGCCTGGAGCGTGTCAAAAATCTACATGGGTAGCACCGATGGGTCGCTGCGCATCTGCCTCTGGTCGACGACGCGGCGGAGCTTTCTGCCGTGTCCGCGCAAGCTGCCGGTGGGATGGACTATGACGCGCAGCTCGTACAAATGCATCTCACGGTTTCGCCAGAAGTCGCCGAAACGCTCGCGCAGGCTGGTCAGGATGCGGGTCTCGACAGCGCGCTGTCCCGAATGGCTCTCCATCTCAACGTGAAGGACGATGACATCGCGCGTGCCATCGTGCCCGACCACGGCCTGCCAATCGCTGCCGATGCACGTTGTACCACGCAGCACCTCGTCGAAGACCCACGGGCCAACGTTGCCCATGCCGCACACCACCATTTCGTCGCACCGGCCGCGAATCTTTGCGAGGCGGCCCGTTGAGATGCCGCACTGACACTGGCCGTCCACCAATCGCGTGAGATCGCTCGATCGATAGCGGATGAGCGGCATGACACGGTACGACAGCGTGGTGTAGACGACCTCGCCGTACCCGTCGGCATCCGCGACCGGCACCTCGAAGAAGAAGGAGAAATCGTTGCGGTGATAGCCGTCCTGGATGCGGCACTCGGCGCCGAGCGCCCCAAATGATTCGGTCTGCCCGTAATTGAGATAGAGCGGCGCCCCCCAAGTCTCCTCGACCGCCAGCCGGGCGGACTCGGAGATGTTTTCGCCGCCCGCGAACAGGAATTTCAGCGGCCACGAGCCTCGGACCTGCGCTATCTCCGACAGTCGCACGACCCACGACGGCTCTCCAAAGATGACGGTCGGACGGTACTGTTTCGCGCGATCGTAGAACTCGCCCGCGTCGATCTTCCCGGCCTCGACGTGAAAGCAGCCGAGCAGGTCGAGCGCCGACCGCACCACATAGGGTGACACCCAGAACGAGCAATCGAAGGCGCTGACAACGCGATCGTCGGGACGCAAGCCGAGCAGATGCAGCCAGATCGCGCTCAGGCGTCCCATGTCGGCGATTTCACGACGGGAGAAGAACACGCGCTTGGGCACCGGAGACGTCGTGCCGGTTGTCTCGAACGCCGTATCCGCGCGGCGCACGAGGAACTGGTCGGGGCCGTGCGATCGGAGATCCTCGCCAGTCGTGTAGAAATCGCCAAGCTGCGAAGGATGATCGATGCGGCGCACGTCGATGCCGCGGCGGCGAAACTGTTCGCGGTAGAACGTCGATCGCTCCGCCGCGATCCGCAGCGTGCGCCTGAAGCGCGCCAGACGCATCGCCTCCAATGCCGACGGAGGAATGAACCCGAGCAATTCGATCGCGCGCTGGGGGCTCGTGCGGAGGGCCAGGAGCTCGGCGAGTTCGACAAGCGAGGTCAGCATCTTAGAACCCGCTCACACCCGCTCCGGCGCGCATCGTCGAATGAGTTGCTCCAGCAGCTCGACCCCGAGATCGATCTCGTCTTCGGTGATCTCGAAACATGGCGCGAGCGTGAACACGTTCTTGTAGTACCCGCCTACATCGAGGATCAATCCCATGCGCTTGCCGCGGGCGATCAGGTCACCCTTCAGGCCTTCCACAAAAATTCTGTCCGTCAGCGCGCGATCGGGCTCAAAGCCATCCCCTCCGCAGATCTCGATGCGAAGCGCCATCCCCATGCCATCGGTGTGGCCGATCACCTTTGGATAGCGACGCTGCAAGTCCTTGATCTGCGAAAGGAAATATGCCCCCTTTCGGTTCGTGGTGTCCTCGTAGTCGTGTTCGGCCATCATGCGGACAGCCTCGAGCGCCACCGCCGTGCCAAGGGTGTTCGACGAGAACGTCGAATGCGTCGATCCAGGCGGGAACACCTCGGGCGAGATCAGATCCTCGCGCGCCCACACGCCGCTGAGCGGATTGAGCCCGTTGGTCAAAGCCTTCCCGAACACGATGATGTCCGGCGCGACGCCGAAATTTTCGATGGCCCAGAACTTCCCGGCCCGGTAGAACCCCATCTGGATCTCATCGTCGACCATGAGGATGTGGCGCTCGTCGAGGATCTTCCTGAGACCGGCGAAGTAGCCGGGAGGCGGAATCACGTAGCCGCCGGTACCCTGAATCGGCTCGATATAGAAAGCGGAGAACTCGGATTCGCCCGTTTTCCCGTCCCAGAACGAGTTGTACTCGGAGTCGAAATTCTGCTCGAACTGCTTCAGGCAGTACAGCCCGCAGTCGTCGAACTTCTTGTCGTACGGGCACCGGAAACAGTAGGGGAACGGCACGAAGTGCGCCCGATCGGAAAAATGCCCGTAGCGGCGGCGATACCGGTAGCTCGATGTGATGGCGCTCGCGGCCAGGGTCCGGCCGTGATATCCGCCCATGAACGCGAACACCAGGTTCTTGCCGGTCGCGTTCCGCACGAGTTTGAGCGAGTCCTCGATCGCCTGCGAGCCGCCGACGTTGAAATGCACGCGGCCGTCGATGCCGAACCGGGACGCGTTCAGCCGGCCAATCGCCGCAGCGAGTTCGATCTTGTCCGCATGAAGGTACTGACAAGCGAGCTGCGGCAGCGTATTCAGTTGCCGCGTGAGCGCCGCGTTCAGGCGGCGGTTGCCGTACCCGAAGCTCGCCGCCGAGTACCACATCTGCAAATCGAGATACGGCGTGCCCTCCCGGTCGTACAGATAACTGCCCTCCGAGCGCTCGAAACACTTCGGCGGATCCAGGTAATGGACCGTGTCGCCCCACGAACAGTGCTTGCGTTCCAGCTCGAGAAGTTCGGCCTCGGTCTTGTTGCTCATACTGGTGGGAATACCTTACCGCAGAGCGACGGCGGCCGCCCCAGGCCAGCTCCCAGCAATCGGTCGATACCCTCGGCAACCGCCGCGAGCGTGCGATAGGGCGTGTACGCGATTGACGCCTTGTCGCAGGCCGCCGCCAACTTGTCCTTGGCGAACACGATGTTCGCAGAGTTCGCCGCCCACCGATCGGACATCCCGTCTCCGACAAACACGGTGACGGCGCCGACTCCTTTCAGGCAATCCATCGCCCTGGGCTTGCAGGTCGCGCAACCGTGCGCGCACGGCTCGGGCGGGTGCGGGAAGCTCGCCAGCCACCGCCTGCCGTTCGGGCGCAGGCTGCTCGACACGATGTGCGAGTTGGTCAGGCGCGTGAGAACATTCACGTCCCTTCGCCCCAGAATTCGCTCAATGCAGTAATCAAAGCCGTCGCTGACGATATGGACTGGCACACCAAGCGCCTCACAGGTATCGAGCAACCCGGCCAGGCCCGGATCGACGCTGATGTCATCCAGCAAGCGGTCGACCTGCTCCCTGGTCGCGCTCACAAGCGCCATCTGGGCAGCCAGACACTCCCGCGATCCGATCCGTCCGGACAACCACGCCTCCTCGACCTGCAGCCACGCCGAATCGGCGAACGCCTCGAGAATGGCATCGGTCGCATCACGAAGCGTGATGGTCCCGTCGAAGTCGAGAAAGACGACCGCATCTGGTCCAAGCATGAACCCGAGTCCAACTAGGACGTGACCGGCACACGCGTCCAGCTGCCTATCTGGTCGACGACGTCGGCGGTCACGGCGGCTTCGCCGCGCCATACCGCCTTCATGAGCGCGGTGCGCGGAGCACGGAGCGGCCGGATGCCGTCCAGGTCCGGTCTGATGTAGATGAGTGAATCGTCAACCGGCGGAGGGGCGGGAGCAGAAAACCGACAATCGGATACGATGACGTGTGTAGCGCCCAACAG
>QHWL01000436.1 GCA_003222555.1 Acidobacteriota bacterium
CGCGACCGACGGCTTGAGCGTCTGGTCCCTAAGGGCCGCCGCGGCGCGCAGGCCGCTAATCAGGACATCGGCAATCGGATCCTCGTTTTCGTCCTGCCGGACGTCCCGCTTGATGGTCTGCTCGAGGTACGAGCGATCCAACATCTGTCCCAGCACGGACACGCCCTCGTGGCTGCCATGGCGCGCGAGCGCTACGGCGGCGTTCCAGCGCACGTCGGCCGCCGAATCCTGCAGCGCCGTCCGCAGCGTCAGAATCTGCGCGTCGCCAGGCAGCGCGCCGAGCGCATAAACCATCATCTTCCTGATGCCGGCATCCGGCGATTCATACAGCGGTTGTAGGCGGGGCACGACAGAGGCGTCGCCCGAGGAGCCCAGGGCCCAAATGGCACTGATGCGCGCCTCGCTGTCGGCGTCGTCGAGCGTCCTGGTGAGGCCCGCGACGGCTGCCGCCGGCAGCGGCGGGTCGAGGCGGCCGAGCGCCAGCGCGAGATAGCGGCGCACGCGAGGATCGCCGTCCTTTGATTCCTCTAACGCCTTGACCAGCGCGGGCCCGAGCCTCGGGTCGGCGCGCACTTTCGGCTCCGCCATCATGCGCGACAGTTCATAGGCCGCGGGCCAGCGCCGATTGGTCCCACCGTTGCGGATCTCGGTGAGATAGTCCTCGGCGGTACGGTCGTCGGCGAGCAACGACCGGAACCCCACGTACACCATCACCGTCAGCGCAACGACGGCCAGCGGAATCAGAAAGAACTGAACGGCGAGGGCAGGCGCAGCGATCAGTGGGGTTCGAGTCGCGATTTCGCGCTCGATGAGTTTGTCCATGTAAAGCGGAACTAACGGCGCGCCCCGGAAATGTCGGGTACGTTGCAAGTTTTACTACGTGTGTCCTTTGACGGTCAAGCGACACCCTGAAGTCCGGGCGCCGGCCTTCAGAGGCTGTCAAAAAAGCGACGTTTGAACGCAGAGCGCGCAGAGCACGCTGAGAAATCTTGGGCAGTTCTTCCCTCGGCGGCCTCCGCGGTCTCTGCGTTGAACGTGACGGCTGGCTAGCGGCCCGTCGCGGCCGATGCGGTCTCGGCCGGCTTGTCCTGCTCGATGTTGACGGGCCGGAGGAACGGCATCATCGCGCGAAGCCGCACTCCCACCGCCTCAATCGGATGCGCGCGCTCGGCCTGCCGCGTCGCATTGAAGTGCGGACGGCCGGCCTTGTGCTCAGCGACCCACGCGCGCGCGTACTCGCCGCTCTTGATTTGCTCGAGCATCAGCTTCATCTCGCGGCGGGTGGCCTCGGTCACGATGCGCGGGCCGCCGGTGTAATCGCCGTGCTCGGCGGTATCGCTCACCGAGTAGCGCATGTAGTTGAGGCCGCCCTGATAAATCAGATCGACGATCAGCTTCAGCTCATGAAGACATTCGAAGTACGCGAGCTCGGGCTGATACCCGGCCTCGACCAGCGTCTCGAATCCGGCCTTGATCAGGGCGCTCACTCCGCCGCACAGCACGGCCTGCTCGCCGAAGAGATCGGTCTCGGTTTCCTCGGCGAACGTCGTCTCGAGGACTCCCGCCCGCGTAACGCCGATCCCTTTTGCATAGGACATCGTGAGCCGCCGCGCCTCGCCGGTCGCATCTTGATGGATCGCGAAAAGGGCGGGCGTCCCGGCCCCTTCCACGAACAGCTCGCGCACGCGGTGCCCCGGCGCTTTCGGCGCGACCATCGCGACGTCGACATCGGGTCTCACTGTGATCGTGCCGAACCGGATGTTGAAGCCGTGAGCGAACAGCAGGAGATTGCCCGGAGCGAGATTCGGTGCAATCTCCTCCTCGTAGATTTGCGGCTGTGCCGTATCGGGCGCGAGCATCATCATGACGTCTGCCCACGCGGCGACCTCGCGCACGTCGCCGACCGTCAGACCCACCGCCTGAGCCTTCTGGCGCGACCGGCTCGTCGCCGGCAGCCCGACGCGGACGGTGACTCCGCTGTCGCGCAGGTTCAGTGCATGCGCGTGTCCTTGTGAGCCGTACCCAATCACCGCCACCTTCTTGCCGCGGATCACCGACAGATCGGCCGCATCGTCGTAATACATCGTCGCCATCCGTTCACTCCTTCACAGGTATTTTTGGGGTCCGTGCCCCTCGACCAGCTCTGGGTCTTCACGAGTACGTTCTTCACGAAGCGACAGCAAGAACACGAAGTGCTCTTGTACAAAAATCATTCCTCGTGCTCTTCGTGGTTTCTTCGTGCCTTCGTGATAAGCCATTTTATGCAAACGTGAAGCGCTCGCGGATGCTCACACCGAGAAATTGCTGGCGTCGCTTCCCGGACCCTCGGCGTCAGTAGCCGACCGAGCCGCGTCGGCCCGCTGTCGGACCGGTACGCCTCCGCGGGCCATCGCCACCCGGCCGGTTCTGACCATCTCAATCACCCCGTAGGGTCTCAGCACTTCCACCAAACTATCGATCTTGTCCTCGGTTCCCGTCGTTTCGATGATCAGCGACTCGGGGCTGACGTCGACGATGCGGGCCCGGTACACGTCCACGAGCTGCATGACGGGAGTACGGGCGTCGCCGATCGCCGCCACCTTGATCAGAGCAAGATCGCGGGCGATCGAGGGAGCCGCCGTGATGTTGTCGACGCGCTGCACCGGTACGAGCTTGTACAAGTTGGCCTCGAGCCGGCGCGCGCCCGCCTCGTCGGTGTCGACCACGACCGTCATGCGCGACACACCCTGACGTTCGGTGTGGCCGACCGTCAGCGACTCGATGTTGAACGCGCGGCGCCGGAACAGCGACGCCACGCGGTTCAGCACGCCCGGCTTGTTCTCGACGTAAACGGCAAAGGTGTGCAGCATTGCTCTTTAAGCCTCAATGCAACCACGAAAGCACGAAGAACTTCACGAAGAAAATCTATTCCATTTTCGTGTTTTCGTGTCTTCGTGGTTGCATTTTTCTAGTCTGCGGCGGTTTCCACGATCGGCGACGGTGATGGGCGCCGGATCATCTTGTGCAAGTCGGCCCCCGACGGGACCATCGGATAGACGGTGTCCTCTTGTTCGACGCGGAAGTCGATGAGAGCCGCACCGGGCTGCCGGCGCGCGCTGTTGACGGCGTCGACGACGTCCGATCGGCAGCTCACAGCTCTCCCCCACATGCCGAATGCCTCGGCCAGCTTCACGAAATCGGGCCCGCTGATGGGCGTCGCGGCGTATCGGCGCTCGTAGAAGAACTCCTGCCACTGG
>QHWL01000437.1:0-3335 GCA_003222555.1 Acidobacteriota bacterium
GGGACAAGCGCGCTTCGGGTCCGGCCGGACCCGGACGTGACGGTTCGTTACTTGAGGAAGTCCACCAGCTCAGGGTTCACTTTGTCCGCATGGGTCGCGGTAAGGCCGTGCGGCCCACCCTCCACCACCAGCAGGCGGGCTCCTTTGACCGCCTTGTGCGTCCGGGCTGCCGTGGCAGCCAAAGGAGTAATCCGGTCGGCATCGCCGTGAATGACCAGCGTGGGCACGTCGATCCGCGACAGGTCCTTCCGGAAGTCGGTCCCCCACGTCGCAACACAGTCGAGACTGGCCTTGCCGGAGGCGGCCACGCCGACGTTCCAGCTATACCGAACGACCTCGTCGCTGATGCGCTTGCCGCCCAGAACGTCGACGTTGTAGAAATTGTTGAAGAAAGCGGTGAGGAACGCCGGCCGATCTGCGGCGATGGCTTTTTTGATCCCCTCGAAGACGCTGCCGTCCACTCCTTCCGGGTTGTCAGCGGTCTTGAGCAGCATCGGCGGGACCGAAGCGATGAACACTGCCTTGCTCACCAGCTTCGATCCGTAGGTCCCAATATAGCGGGCCACCTCGCCGCCTCCCATCGAGAAGCCGACGAGCGCGAAATCGCGCAAGTCAAGCTTTGTCACGACTTTATGCAGATCTTCGGCGAAGGTGTCGTAGTCGTAACCCGTCGACGGCTGGCTGGACCGCCCGAATCCCCTGCGGTCGTACGCGATGACCCGATGACCCGCGGGCAGCAGCGCCGCGACCTGCTTCTCCCAAGAGGCGCCGCTCAGCGGCCACCCATGGATCAGCACGACGGGCTTGCCCTTGCCGTGGTCCTCGTAATAGAGGTCGATGGATCCGGAGTTCTCCTGACCGACGCTGATGCTGCTCATCACACTCCTCCTTGTGTTGTCATGAAGCCGTCCCCGACCATCCCAGGCGCACGCGGCAATGCCTCGATCGCCTCAGGGGGCATCATTGTGAGGGCCTCGTGCCGCTGCACGGCGTCAGCATACGCGATGCGACGGAGGCGTGTCTCGCGTCGCCGGCTAATCACGAAGTCACGAAGCACACCAAGAATGCGAAATGTTTCTTCATGCCTCTTCGTGACTTGTGTCTTGGTGAATGACGACGTTACAAGAAGTGGGGCCCTAGCGGCTCAGCGACCGACGATATGCAAATGCGTCGGCGCGGTCAGCGTCCGAACGCCGAGCTTGACGACCTCGAAGTCACTCGCCTTGATCGCGCCGAACGCCGGGTTCAGCACGCCGTTGTTCCAGCGCGTGTCGTACGTGCCGCTTACATACAAATCCGATCCGTTGTCGGCGACGATCAGGCCGTATTGCTGCATCGCGCGGAAGATCTTCTGCACCTCCGGCGTAAACCCGGAGAGATCACGACCAGCCTTCAGCCGCAACCGCGCGCCCATGGGCAGAGCACCGGTTGTGGAGCCTGCGCGATGTGACGCGGGATACACGTACCCGTTGGTCGCCCGCACCGTCACGCGAAAGGCGTGACCGATCTCGCCCGCCCCGAACACCTCGTCGTACCGCACGAGCCCCGGAAGAATCGCCAGTCCGGCGGCGTCGGCCGACGTCCAGCCGTCGGGACGCCGTCCGTTCGCGTTCATGTCGAAGAACGCGCCGGAGCCGGCGTGCCACTGGCTGCCGTCGTAGAACACGTTGTAAAGCTCGTACAGATAGCGCCGATCGCGATCGACGATGAGCAGGTGACGATCGCTGCTGCTGCGCAGATCGACGTTGCCCGGATCGCCGCCCTCCACCCAATGGGCCTGAGCGATCGCCTCATCCGGAATCGGGTAGAAGGGGACGCTCAGATTCGTTGCGTGATCGACGCCGTCACTCTCATCCGCATACTGGAACTGGACCGTCCGCAGCGTCGCCGTGCTGTCGACGACGGCGTATGGAAAGCCGTACACCTGCACGCTCCCCGCCGAGACATCACCGCCCAAGTCGGGGTGCATCCCCTTTGTCGCCCCGACGAACGTGATATAGGCGGCCGACGCGGGATCGACCGGCGCGGCCGAAATGTCGGCATTCCACCAGTTGTCGCGCGGGAAAATTGGCAGCGGGCCAGGGAGGGCACCGCCAAGCGTGTTGCTCGCAGCGACGATGCTGCCGAGCGCGGCGACTGCCAGCAGCGCCGCGAGCAGAGTCCGACCCTGGGGGCGAGGCATCGTGCGAAGGAAACGCAAGGGCTGAGCCACGGCGATTCCTTCGTCTTTCCAGCCGGTCGCGCGAGCCCACCCACAGTTCTGTCGCGCGCCGTTGCAGTTCTGTGTCGCGGACCTGGATGCCACGGGGGCATTTCAGGCCGATTGAGTTACTTTATCGAGGACGCAGGTTTCCTCGGAGACGCCTTCGCGGTCGCTGCTTTGGGGGCCGCGACTTGAATCAAGAGCGCCTCGCTGGAATGCTCTGGCACGTCGATGACGACGCGGTCGCCTACCTTCAGGTCGCTGAAGTGCGCAGGCTTTCCGCCCTGCTCGAAGGTCGTCTTGGCGGAGAGCGTGAACGTTTTCGTGGTCTTGCCTGTGGTTTGCACTGTCACCGATTGAGGTGATAGCTGGGTGATGACGCCGCGAACGTGATCGTTTCCGCCATGAGCGAAGACTGCCGGTCCGGCGGCGACGATAAATGAGGCGATGAGCAGCGTTGCGAGCCGTTTCATGGATTCTCCTTATTGTGACGATGTACGGCGATTTTACCGCACCTGGTGGTTGTTTGGCATGACGGCGTCGCCTGGCATGGTTACGGACGGTCTCGGATCACGAAGAACGAAGAACGCGAAGGCACGCGAAGGCGTCGCGCCCGAAAAGCTTCGTGTTTCTTGCGTCAGCGAGCCTCGAAAATACGAATCTCTGCCTTCTGCCTTCCACGATGCGGAACCGCAAGGTACAAACGATTCAGGTCCGGAACGAACAGGGATGTGCGTGCGCCTGCCGCAGTGGCCAAGCGAGCGACGCGAGGGAAGCGATTCGAGCCGTCCTGCTGAAACACGTCGATGTATCCTGCGCCGCCGCTGACGTACAGCCGTTTCCGCACGGCGTCGTAGAAGAGATCGTCGGTGTCACCGACGATCTCGAATGAGCCGATCTCCTTTCCGCTTGTCGTGTCGTATATAAGGGCTTTCGCTGGTTGCCGACAACCGATGAAGAGTCGATGATTCGCCTCGTCGAGCGCCATCGGAAAGTTCGCCTTTGCGCGCACAACGGGCCAGGTCGCGACAACCTTCATTGCGGAACGATCGACGACTGCGATGTGATCGGCGGTGGGCACGTTCACGAAGATCCGAGAGCCAGTCCGCTCGAGCTGAAACGATTCGGGGTG
>QHWL01000437.1:3395-5492 GCA_003222555.1 Acidobacteriota bacterium
GCTTGGCGGCCGGATCGTACCGGACGTTGTCGGAATCGTCCCCGAGCCGAACCGCCTTGGTCGGATGGTAGTCGTTCGCGTCGATGAACTGCACCCCTTCGCCTTGGCCGTTAGCGACGGCAACGAGCTTCGTGTCGGGAAGGAACGCAATGCCTTGCGGCTCCCGAAACCCAGGCACGCTCTTGGCGTGGCTGCTGCTCTTCAGATCGAGCACCTCGACCGTGTTGTTGCCGAGTGCCGCGACGTACAGTCGTTGCGCGGCCATGTCGACGGTAAGATGATCGATCCGCCCTTCGACGCCAGGAAGATCAATCGTGCCGACGAGGGTGAACGCCGTCTGACCCGATGCGGCGTGAAAGCACGCGAAAGCGATCGTCGCGGCAGCCAAGATCGGTCGCACCTGAATTCGACGCAACGTTCCCGGCGCCAGCCTCGACTCACCGCGCAGCAATGGAGAAGTCATCGAATGCGATCACTGAATCCGCTTTCGTCCACAAACCGACTTTGCCCGCATCCTTGACACCTTCTTGCCGTCGTAGGTCACCACAAAATGGTCAGCGACGGCTTCGACTCTTAGCGTGTGCCACACGTTCGACGCCACTTTCACGTTCTGATTCAAGAACGCGACGCGACGGCCGTTGATCACGTGGTAAATCGTGCAGTTGTCTTCGAGCGCATTGCACCGCGTGATGTAGTAGTTGTTCTGGTCGCGATACCTCCAGACGATTCCCGCACCTTGATCGCCCCGTCCAGAAAGCGCCTTGAACTGCACCGATACGTCGACGTCGCTCGAGGCAAAGTTGTCGTACACAGCTACCGGGAACCGATAGTCGGTTTTGTCGGCGTCGGTTTGCACGAGCACGTTGCGGTGGGCTTGATCGTCTTTGTTGACGATCCACACGCCGGGCTTCCCTTGCCCCGTCAGCGCAAAGGAGAATCCTTTCGGCGACTTCCCAACGTCGTCTTTTTCAAAGTCGATTTTCGAGCCCTGGGCGACGGCGACGACCAGAGTCGCACAGACCGCGGTGGCGACGGCCACGCGTTTCCCGTTGTGCATGATCTTGCCTCCCTAGCTCGATTTCGCTGCTTGAACCGTGACCTTCGCGCCCTGACGCAGCTCATCGGTACCGCGACGAACAATCAGGTCGCCTTCTTTCAGGGAACCGAACACTTCGACCAAGTCGCCGACACGAGACCCGCGATTCACGTTCACCCATTCCACCACGCCATCTTTGACACGAATCACAAACGTCCGCTCAGTCGTGGTCACGATCGTTGTCGGCGGCAGCAGCAACGATGGCTGGGGCCTCCTGACTAGCCACAGAACTTCGGGATACATTCCGGCTGTAAGTCGCAGGTCGGTGTTCCGGACGTCCAATTCCACGGCCATCGTCCGCGTCTTCTCCTCGATGTCATGAGCCATCAGGTTCACGACGCCGTAGAAAGTTTCTCCCGGATAGGCGGGCACCGTAAATGGCATCCGCGCGCCCTTGACCATCGCGCCGACCAGCGCCTCCGGCACGGCGACGACGAGGCGCAACCGAGAGAGCTGGTGCAGTCTGAGCAGCGGCGTCGATCCGGATCCGGGTCCGACCAGGGCGCCCGGGTGTACGTTGCGTTCCGTGATGATGCCGTCGAACGGCGCTTTGAGCGTGAGGTACTCTTCGAGATCTTTGACGGATTGGACCTGCGCTTGCGCGGCCCTGATCGAATCCTCGTAGGAGCGTACGAGCGCTTGAGCCGCCTCGGCGGTCTTTTGCGCGACGATCAGGTCGTTTTCAGCCACCACACCTGGCGTAGCCGCTGCGGCCTTCAGGCGGTCGTACGTACTCTGCGCGCCCGCCAGCTTGGCCTCGGCCTCT
Source organism: Acidobacteriota bacterium (assembly GCA_003222555.1). Lineage (GTDB taxonomy): Bacteria > Acidobacteriota > Vicinamibacteria > Vicinamibacterales > CAVVIG01 > JAHFUJ01. The sequence goes on from QHWL01000437.1 coordinate 5,258, forward strand.
GCTCGCTGCAGCCCGAGGGCCTGCGCCTTCGATTGCGCTTCGACGATCTGCGCCTGCATTTCTGGCGCTTCGAGGATGACGAGGACTTGGCCTTCTTTGACGGTGCTCCCTCGATCGACCGCCACGCGCTTCACGAAGCCCGAGAGCTTGGCGTAGATTGAAACAGCAAGGTACGGCTGGAATTCACCGGGCAGCTTGACCTGTCGATCCACGGCTTTGGAGATGACGCGGACCA
>QHWL01000438.1:0-4969 GCA_003222555.1 Acidobacteriota bacterium
ACACGACCAACGAAAACAACGCGAATTATGGCAAGCCGTCGGCCAACACGAACCTTGCTTATCAACCGCGTATGCTGCAGATCGGATTCCGGACGACGTTCTGACGGTCATTTCACAAAGACGCATCAAAGCAAGCGTCTAGAGTCGTTTTCACAGGGGAACGCGGGGCTTCCAGCCCCGCGCTCGCAGGCCTGAAGATCCTGTGAAAAAATACGACGTTTGAACGCGGAGCACGCGGAGAAATCCCTAAGCATTTCTTCTCTGCGGCCTCGGCGGCCTCTGCGTTGAAGGTGATTTGTTCACAGACTCTGAAGGCCTGCGCCACTACAGGCTTGTGAAAACGCCTTTAGGCGAGCGATCTACTTCGCGCGAGCTTTGAATTTGTGCGCCCGAACGAGCGAGCCGTAAAATGCTTTACCACGGAGGCCACGGAGGATAACGGAGGTCACGACCTGTCAAGGATTTGCCGTGAACTCGGTTCTTGTCCGTGTCCTCCGTGGTAGAGCTTTTCACCTCTTGGTGGCGCAGCGGCCGGCTTATGAAAACACTCGCGACGGCTGTCTTGCTCATGATGGCCATCGAGTTTCGCCTGATGAGCGCGCAACCGCTCCCGCCCGTTGCTGCAGTCAAGACGAATATTCAGTACGTCGATGCGAAGCCGATTCTCGAGACGTTGCGAGAAAATCTGCTGCCGTCGGAACTTAGGGTCATGACCAGAGCCGAGCGCGAGTTGGCATGGCCCGCCTGGGTGTCTCGTCACGACTCGACGATCCGTGCGCGGCTCGAACGCGGCGACGAGGAATCGGTCGTCAACTTCCTGCTCTTTGGCACGACGTTCACGGAGCTGGCGCGCGCGACGGAGCGCGATCTCGCACAATTCGCCGGCCAAGCGAGTGCGGCGCCGGGCTCGATCATTCACCGCCGCATCGAAGATCTCATCGCCGGCATCGCGTCGCCAGGCACCGACGAGCGGCTACAGTTCGCCCGGCAGGTCGTTGGGCGCAAGGGCTTCGATCCGACGACCGCAGCGGGCAAAAACGAGATACGGCGTGACTTCAACGAGAGCCTGATGAGCTTCTCCGCAGAGATTGCGATCCTCTCCGCAAGGCGGCTCAACGATCCGAGCGTCGAGTTGCTCGAGAAAATAACGCGGTTTCGGGACCGTGGACTCTCATCGGACACGTCCATCTTTGCTGATTTCGCTAGTGAGCAGGCGCTCGAGGCCATCAAGGCCGAGGGACTGCTCGGTGCCGGCAGCGTCCGGCGCATCGCGATCGTCGGACCAGGTCTTGACTTTACCGACAAGCACGAAGGGTACGATTTCTATCCGCAGCAGACGATCCAACCGTTCGCGGTCATCGATTCGCTGCTTCGGCTCGGGCTTGCAACACCGGACCAGTATCGAGTGACGACGTTCGATCTGAGCCCGAGGATCAACCATCACCTCGAAGCGGCCCGTCAGCGTGCGCGCGCCGGTGACGCGTACACCCTAGAACTGCCACGAAACATGGATCCGCCCTGGACTCCGAGTCTCGTCAGCTACTGGGAGCGGTTGGGCGACAGGATTGGAGAAGGCGTGAAGGCCGTGGCCGTGCCGCCAGGCGCCGGCCGCGTCCAGGTTCGAGCCGTCCGCGTTCGTCCGTCGGTCGTCGTGTCGATCGTTCCGGAGGATTTGAACATCGTGCTGCAGCGACTCGAGCCGTTGGGAGCGGACGAGCGGTTCGACCTCATCGTCGCGACAAACATTCTGGTCTACTACGACGTTTTCGAGCAGTCGCTCGCGCTCGCGAACGTCGCGAAAATGCTGCGGCCGGGGGGCTTTTTTCTCACGAACAACGGGATCTTCGAGTTGCCGACCATTCCGATGGACTGGGTCGGCCAAACCGATGTGACCGACATGCGCCTGCCGGGAATTGGCGACACTGGCGATCGCGTGTTCTGGTACCGGAGGCAATGAGGAGGCCCGCCACGGTCGGGACCGAAAAAGCGGTTGAGCGCGGCTATCTCGATTCCGTCTTCACCTCTTCTGCGGCGGCCCGGTCCTCGGCGCGAGCGGCATGGAGGATATTCGCGATGGTGTAATTCCCCTCGTGGCACGCGTACTCATATATCTCGCCCTGACTCTTCGTCATCGGCAGCACCGCGGTCCAGGGTTTCGTGAACGACGTCGGATCGTCAACCGTGAATTCGTAGTTGAGCGTGTCCGCGTCGGTGCGCGTGAAGCGTTCGATCAAATGCATGTTCCCGCCCGACCCTCTGAAGTTCGACTTCCCGACGTGGTCGGTGAAATTGGTGGTGTCGACGACCAGCGTGTTGCCCTCCCAGCGGCCACGCGAGTTTCCGAGGAACTGGCGAATCCTTTGTCCTAAGTGCGGGCGGCCGTCCAGAGCAACGATGCGGGCGTCGTGGTTCTGCTCGAGGAAAATCACCACGTATCCAGGCGCCTGGAACAGCTGAACGTTGTTGTTGTAGTTACCAGGCGTGATGGGCGGTCCGGACCACGGCCTCACGATACAGCGCTCGGACAACCCTCGGTCCTCGTATGAGGAAGGCCGGCCCCGAAGCACCGCCGCCCGTGCAGCCTCTCTTTGCTGTGCCTCCGGGGTTAGGGGAGGAATCCTTCCATCGGGCGGATCCACAATCAGCGATGTCCGCTTCGTCGCGACGACCTTTGTTCCGCGGTCGAACCAGAACTGATTGTAAGTGCCAGGGTCGCCCTCTCTGGGAGCGCGATCGATGCGACTTTGAGCGGCTTGCTCTTGCAGTTCAGCCGCCTCGTCGTCGGTGAGCACTTGTTTTCCCGCCAGCTCGCTAGGACGCTCCAAGGGTGTGATGGTCGCAAAACTCCATATGCCTTGAAGGTCCGGCTGTCCGTCCGGTGTCCGGGGCGGAGTCCACCTCTTCGCCGCAGCTGTCGGGCCCTGGCCTTCGACTGAAACGGGCGCCAGCGACATTACTGCGATCGCGATTGCCAGCGCAGTCATTAGCAGGAAGTATCGATGTTTCATCTGAAACCTCGCTCACCCGTCGAAATCTCCACTCATATACGCTCAGTGGCAACTCAAATGCAACCACGAAAACACGAAGACACGAAGACACGAAGAAGAAAATCGTGGCAAATCACGTTCAACGCAGAGACCGCCGAGGCCGCAGAGAAAAAACACGCAAGGAATTCTCGGCGTGCTCTGCGAGCTCCGCGTTCAAACGTATTTCTACCGCGCCGGGACTACCGGCAGATCGATGAAGCTGGCGGCGCCCTCCGCGTGATAGACGCGCTGGGTCGCCTTCACATAGTCTTCCGGTTTGGCGAAAAAGATGTTGGCGACGAAGGTCTGCGGGTTGCGGTCATAGAGCGGGAACCAGGTGGACTGGACCTGCACCATGATCCGGTGCCCGGGCAGGAACACGTGATTGGCCGTCGGCAAGATGAACTTGTAGGGCAGCGGCTTGTTCGGCGCGATCGCCTTGGGGCCGCGAAAGATATCCATGGCCACGCCCAACTGATAGCCGCCCATCTCCGGCCGGCTGGGGACATCGTCGGGATAGACATCGATTAGCTTGACCACCCAGTCGCCGTCCGTACCGCTGGTGGCGGCCACGAGGTTCGCGACAGGGGCGCCGCTGATTCGCAGCGGCTCGGTCAAGGGTGGTGTGACGTAGGTCAGCACGTCGGGACGGTCGGCGACGGCGCGCTGGTCGGTAACCAGCCAGCGTCTCCAGCCGTCGGTGTCCGCGAAGCGTACGGGACGCGGCATGTAAGGCACAGGCTTGGCCGGATCCGAAACGTACTCGTCGTACGCCGCCGAGGGTGTTGAACTTCTTGGAGGAGCGGTGAAGGAAAGGCCGAAGCCGGCGCTCAGGTAGAGCGGCTTGGACTTGGCCGCGCAGCCGGCGTCACACGCCAAGGGCCAGGATTTCAGCCGGTCCCAGTGGTTCACGCCAGTGTTGTAGATGAACACCGGCGGGGTGTCGGCCTGGGGCGCGCCATCCTTCAGATACTGATCGAAGAAGGGCTTGAGCACGTCGCGGCGGAATTGCAGCGCCGTGTCGCCGCTGAACTTCAGCGGGCCCAGCGAGTCGCCGTCGTAGTTCACGCCGCTGTGGCGCCACGGGCCCATCACGAGAAAGTTGCGGTTGTTTCCCGTGTCCTTGGGCTCAGTCGCCAGATAGCTGTGGATGGCACCCCACATGTCCTCCTGATCCCACAAGCCCTGGATCCACATCGTCGGGATCTTCAGCGGCTGGTCGGCCATCGTCTTGTCGAGGGCCTGCGCCTGCCAGAAGGCGTCGTAGGCTGGATGTCCTGAAATCTTGCGCCACCAGGGTAGTTGATCGAGGCCCGCGGCCTTCGCGTAGTCGCCGGCGGAGCCGGCGCGCCGGAAGTTTTCGTAGTCGTCGTAGCCCTGGCGGACGATATCGTGGCCCTCTCCCCTCACTGTCGTCTGGTGGGTGAAATAATCGAGGTTCACCTGGCGGAAAGCGCCGAAGTGGAACCAGTCGTCGCCCATCCAGCCGTCGACCATCGGACTCATGGGCGCGGCGACCTTCAAGGCCGGGTGCGGATTGACCAGGGCCATCACCACGGTGAAGCCCTCGTACGAGCTGCCCAGCATTCCGACCCTGCCGTTCGATTCGGGCACGTTCTTCACCAGCCAGTCGATGGTGTCGTAGGCGTCGGTCGAGTGGTCCACCTCACTGGAATTGAGCGGCCCTTTCAGGGGGCGGGTCATGACATAGTCGCCCTCAGAGCCGTACTTGCCCCGGATGTCCTGGAAGACCCGAATGTAGCCGTCGGCCGCGAACACCTCGTCGCCCTGAGGCAAGATCGCCAACATGTGCGGCGACTGGTTCCGCTCGACCCGCTTGGAGGCGTTGTAGGGCGTGCGGGTCAAGATGATCGGCGCATTCTTCGCCCCCTTTGGAACGACGATGGCCGTGTGCAGTTTCACTGCGTCCCGCATGGGGATCA
>QHWL01000438.1:5009-10809 GCA_003222555.1 Acidobacteriota bacterium
CGTAGGACGCCGTCGGTGTCTCGAACTTAGCGGGAATGTCGGGAGTGAGCGGCGGGATCTGGGCAGGGATACCGGACCCGAGCGTCAGAAGAGCCGCCGACGTCAGCAGGCTGAGGCGGGACGAAGAACCAAGGATCATGATGACGCTTCATTGTACTGGACTGCGATAGAAAAGGGCGCTGCGCCGTCGGGCAACGATATAATGTGAGCCCTGTGAACCCTGTAGCGCGGGTTCTTCTTGACGAAATTGGAGAATGGGATGCCGGCACGAAGGATTTCTCATCGAGCCATTCGGGTTCTGCTCGTCACGGGCGCACTGGCCGGGCTTGTGCGGGAAGCCAGCGCCCAGAGGTTGGTCGAATACAGCGCGGAAGTTCGGTTCCAGCTGGACCTCCACATTCCCGATGCTGCGCTCATGGCTATGCTGCCTGGGGGATGGACGCCCAACATAGCCACCCAAGGCGCCGCAAAGGATGCGAATCTGCGCGCGGTGTTCATCGACCGCTTGACGGTCAACGGTCCTGATGGAAAGCCGGTCGGGAGCACGGGATCGAACCGTTTGGTTTACCTCGTGGGCCAACGTTCAGCTCGTCATTGGCGGGCTGACCGAAGACCCAGCGGACGCGCCAGGACCGTTTGGCGTTTATCTCTTGGCCACGACTCACACGGTGCAGCGTTCCACCTCCAGCAGCACGGGCTCGATCCTTGATTCACAGGATTGGGTATTTGCCGCGGCAAGCGGTGAACACCTGGAGATGCATATCAAGTTCGAGCGGGGCGTGGCAAACAAAGGGAACCCTGCCGAAATTCGGTTCTACTCCGCGAAGAACCCGACCTTCTATCAGATTTCCAAGCAGGAACAGGTACTGGATATCCTGCGGAACGTGACGACTACTCCGCCCGATCGGGTGAAAGAATTTTCGTTCAAGGCGTCGGGTAGCAGCTTTGCCCGGTTGTTCGATGGCACCGAGAAAGTGTTGAGCTGGGATAATATTCTTTGGATCAACCGGTCGGTCCTTCTACCGTAGGAGGATCGGTTAATTTAAATTCACTGCCACTCCCCGCATCCACAGTCGTAGTGTCCGGCTTCAGCCGGACCGGGGCGATGCCATCGTCGTACCAGCCCTTCCGGTCGCCGGCCGATCCACAGTTGTCTCCGGCGGCAACGCGGGAGCCACGGCCTTAGGCGTGCCTTCCACCTCGCGAGGCGGCGTCAACGGCGGCTCTCGTGGAGGATCTGCGTGGTCGTAGTGACGCCGGACCCGATCTGCATGTGACGGCATGAGAATAACTCCGGGGCTCGTCGATGAACGGCACCATCATCGAGTACAGCGAGGGGCACTACTCGAACGCTGGCGGGCTCAGTTCTGGATGACAGCATACACCCAGGATGATGGCTCTGGGCGTGAATTCAGCCGGGATTGAGAGTGATGGACGCAGCGCTGAAACGTGGTGGTCTGGGGCATAGCCGCGAGTGTTCGCCTCGACGCGGCGCGGGGGCCCCGCAACCAAGGTTGATCTACAATCGCGGCCAGAGAGCTTGTGAAATTGGCGATCAAGCGCAAACAGCTCAACGAACAGGTCTCCGAGTTCACGACGAACCGGCTTTCCGTGTACCTTCGCTGTCTGAATGCGCTCGGGGCGGCAGGCGTCAGAACCGTGTCGTCGCAGACGCTCGCGCAGCAGTTTCATCTCAACGCCGCGCAGATTCGTAAGGACCTCGCCTATTTCGGTGAGTTTGGCGTGCGAGGCGTGGGGTACTACGTCAATGGTTTGAAGCGCCATTTGCGGCAGATCCTGGGTCTCGAACGGAAGCTCAAGGTCGCCATCCTCGGGGCCGGCAACCTCGGGCTTGCCCTGGCCGATTATCCCGGCTTCCGACAGGAAGGATTTCAGATCGTCGCGCTGTTCGACACGGTCACCGCCAAAGTCGGCCAGCAGTCTCGCGCGGGCGTGCCCATCTTCGATATCAAGGACCTCCGGCGCATCGCGGCACGCGAGAAAATCGGGATTGCCGTCATCGCGGTGCCGGTCGAGTCCGCACAGCACGTGGTGAATCAGGTGGTGGCCGCCGGCATCAAAGCGATTCTGAACTTTTCGCCCGGCACGCTCCGTGCGCCCGAAGGCGTCAAGCTCAAAAGTGTCGATTTGACGGTGTCGCTGGAGAGTCTGTCGTTCTATCTGGCGCGGGAGGAAGAATAGCGCTAGGGCAGGATACTAGTCTTTAGTCCAGGAGGCCTCCGGATATATCTCGTTCCAGTCACCTTTGACCTGCCCGCCGGAGAGCCGGCACACGTGAGGGAAATTGAGGTTGCAATGGCAGGCCGCGAGCGGTTTGCGCAACGCCGGGTCCATTAATTCATGTATGTCGAGCTTCATGTCGGTTCGAGAGTAAGCTGCGACATCGAGAATGTTGGTGTCCATACGGATCGCGTCCTCGGGGCACACTTCCACACAGTATCCGCAGTAGACGCAGACCCCCAGGTCGATGTCGAAGCGGACCGGGTACTTCTCGACGTTAGGATCGGGGTGCTCCCCAGCCACAATCGTGATGCACTTCGCCGGGCAGACTGTCTCGCAGAGCATGCACCCCACGCAGCGGGGAGTCCCTTCGTCGCGGACGGTGAGCCGGTGGCGGCTCCGGAATCGCGCCGCGAGCGGCCTGGGTTGTTCGGGGTACTGGAAGGTCACCGACGCCGGGAGATGCTTGAGCAGTCCGAGGCTGTGCGCGATATGAAGAGACAGGTTCCGGAAAAAGTGCACGGAAGTGATCTTCAGGCCGCTGAGGATCTGCGGGACATACAGCTTTTCCCAAGACGTCAATTCCCGCTTGCGCATCACCTTGACGGCCATCAGGAGGCCCCCTTGAAAAAAGTCAGCACGAGGGCCGTCACCAGCATGTTCGCCACCGAGATCGGAAACAGTCCCAGCCAGCCCAGCCGCATCAGCTGATCGTAACGGAAGCGTGGCAGAGTCCACCGGATCTGCATGAACAGCCAGCAGAACACCAGAACCTTCGTCGAAAAGCTGGCAATCCCCAGGAGGACGTAGGTCCATTGGGAGAGGGGGAACGTCGCACCCCAGGGGAAGTGAAACCCGTCCGGCATGAGGTAAGGCACCTGCCATCCGCCGAAAAACAGCGTGGTCGCCAGGCAGGCGACCAGAATGGTTTCCAGGAAATCAGCGAGAAAGAACATCCCGAATTTCATTCCGCTGTACTCGACGAAATATCCGATGATCTCCGACTCCCCCTCCGGAAGGTCGAAGGGGACCCTCTTGGTTTCAGCCAGGGCCGCCGTCAGGAAAACAAAAAAAGCCACAGGTTGAACAAGGATGCCCCAGAGGGGAATCCAGCCCCCCAGGTTCCTCCCCTGGCCCCGCACTATTTCCTGCAGGTCCATCGTCCCATAGACCATGACAACGCCGATGATAGAGACGCCGAGGGCAATCTCGTAGGAGATCATCTGCGCAGTAGCCCGCAGTCCACCCAGCATCGCGTAGTTATTCCGGGAGGCAAATCCACTCCGTAGACTTCCAAGGACAGCATTGCAAAGACATAGAGCAGCGCAATGTCGATTTTGGCGACCTGGAGTTCGATGACGCGGTTGCCTAGGACGAGGCGATCTCCGAACGGGACTCCGGCGAAAGCTACCAGGGCAAAGAAGACTGACAAGAGTGGGGCCAGGGTATGGAGAACCCCGTCTGCCCCGGCCGGCATAAGGTCCTCCTTGGTGAACATCTTGACGGCGTCGGCTAGAGGATGGAACAGCCCTATTGCCCGCACGCCAAAGATGCTGGCGCGATTGGCCCCGATTCTGTCCTGGATGAGGGCCGACTGCTTGCGTTCTATCCAGGTATGCAGCCCTGCCAGGTTCATGATCCCGAAGAACATGACGAACGCCACGGCCAGCTTGATGGCCAGGTCTGTCATCATGGCGCGGCCACCCCCGGTGCATTCGGTCCGCCTTCGCGCGACTTGCCCGCCGTAGCTTCGGAAGCGGAGGCGGAGGCGTTCTGGCGGGTCGCCGCCGAAGTAATCGCGGAGGCGGGTAGATCCAACGCCACTCCCTGGGAGCCGATCGCTTCGTAGCTCAAACCTGCGAACGGAGCGACGGCCCTGGCCAGCCCCACGAAGATCTCCTGAGGATTTCGCCAGGCCATCGGGTGATCGAGCTCCCGCGCGATCTCCAGGAGAACCCTCCAATCCTCACGCGAGTCCGCCAAAGGCGGGAAGGCTCGACCGATCCGCTGAATACGACCGTGACCGTTCACGAACGTCCCATCTTTTTCCACGTAGGCCGCAGTGGGTAGTGACCAGTGAGACCAGCCGGCCGTGGGATTTTCGTTCGTCCCTGAGAAGATGAAGAGTCGAAGCGTCCGCGACAGCTCTTGGAGCGTCTTCTCGTCGACGAACCTCGTCAGGTCGTGCCCGAAGACCCACAACGCCTCGATCCGGCCCTGAAGTGCCTCGTCGAGGATAGTGGGGACCGCGGGCGCACCTGGCTCAGACGAAACCAGCAGCTTTGCGCCAAGCGTGTTGGGATTCTTGTCGGCCTTGATGAGGAAGTCGTCGCTGTCGCCAGGCGGGATCGGGCCAGAGGCGGTCACACGGGCGCCCATACCAATCTCGAAGATCTCGCGGATCAGAAAGAGCTCCTCGTTGGTGAGCTGTGTGGAGGCGATCACACCGATCCGCGAGCCAGTCCCGTTCTCGCGGAGCTTCCCCAGTGCCGCCGCGATGGCCGCAATGGCCCGTTCCCAAGTGGAGTCGACGCCCTGATGGCGGACTCTTGTCAGGCGTCCCTTGTCTACCCAACCAAAACCATAGCGGCCTTCATCGCACATCCACCACTGGTTGACGTCCGCATTGTATCGGGGCTTCAGTCGCAGAATCCGAGCGCCGTCGTTGAGATGGGGCCGGTCGAGTACGTAATGGATGTCCACGTTGCACGCCTGCGCGCAGCCGTTGCACACCGTTGGGGCGCTCGAGAGGTACCAGACTCTCGCTTTGAAACGGAAATCCTGCTCGGTGAGGGCCCCGACCGGGCAGATGTCCACGACGTTGGCCGAATAAGGATTGTCCAGCCGCTGACCGGGATAAAGTCCCAACTGAGCTCGGTCCCCTCGGTCAAAAATGCCGAACTCCCCGGTCTTGGTGATCTCGTCAGCAAAACGCACGCAGCGGGAACACAGGATGCACCGCTCCTGGTCCAGCATCACGTGAGGGCCAATGGCCACGGCCTTCTTCTTCTTGACCTTCTGCTCCCGGAACCGGGGGTCGTAGAGCCCGAAGTTCATGTAGAAGTTCTGAAGATCGCATTCACCCGACTGGTCGCAGACCGGGCAGTCGAGCGGATGATTGGCCAGCAGGAATTCCAACACCGCCCGCCGGCCATCCTCGGCCTTGTCGCTCTTCGTGTGCACGACCATCCCTTCGGTCACAGGCGTGTTGCACGAGATCTGGAGCATGGGGTTCTTCTCCACCTCCACCAGACAGATGCGGCAGTTTCCGGCGATGGAAAGCCCCGGGTGGTAGCAGTAGCGCGGGATGAAAATGCCGAGCTTCTCTGCAGCCTGGATGACCGTGCTGCCATCAGGACTCTCGATCTGCCGGCCATCGATGGTCAGCGTCGGCATTCCGCGGCCTCCCGACGCCCCAGGGACCTTCCGCTCTGAATGTGTTCCTCGAACTCCGCGCGAAATTTCGTAATGTAGGATTGAATTGGCCAGGCCGCTGCGTCCGCGAATACACAGATCGTCTTGCCCTCCATGTCGCGGGCGATGCCGAGCAAATCATCCA
>QHWL01000447.1 GCA_003222555.1 Acidobacteriota bacterium
AGAAACCGGATGTACATCGTCGACCGCGTCAATTCCCGGATCGACGTCTTCGATCTGAACGGCAAGTTCCTGGACCAGTGGCCCAACATCGTCGGACCCTACGGTATCCGACTGACGGCGGATGGCCGGTACGCCTGGGTCAATGACGGTTACACCCAGAAGGTCATGAAATACGAGGCTCTCACCGGGAAGCTGGTCCCCGGTTCCACCTGGGGGACCATGGGCATCGCGCTGGGAGCGATCTGGGGCTTCCATTTCTTCACGACCGATAGCGAAGGCAGCCTGTATATAGGCGAAGACATGGCGTTCCGGATACAAAAGCTCGTGCCGAGGAAGGACGGGAACCCCGCGCAGCTGATCGGTCCCCTTATGTGATGGGCTCTGCCTAGGAGCTACGTGACGGGATCTCCTTGCGGCGCTGCTCGTGCCACGTGTGCTGGCACTCGGGGCAGACAAAGTAAACCGTCGTCGAGCTCGCATCCACAAACGATCCGCGCGCCTTGCACGCCAGGCACAGTGAGGCGCGGTTTTCTACGGAGGACGGGCGTTTGGAGCCCCAGATCACTTTGCGCCGGCTGCGTTCGTTGTTGGAGTCGATACCTGGCATGTCCGATATGAGAGCAAGACGCGCGACACCGGTACGTGACCGCAAACCCTTGTCAATGGGCTCAGCTGCCCGAACGACGTCTGGATGGGATACGGTAAGAGTTACACCATTCACCTAGAGGTTCGTGGCGCCTCGTCGAAAAGGCTCACGATCGACCGATCACTCAAAGGAGAGCGCCATGCGTCTCGGGCTCATTGCAATATCTGCTACCGTCGTTGCCATTGTCGCTAGCGCTTTGCTAAGTGCCCAGTTCGATCCCGATCGAGTTATTCCCGGAGGCGGGATCCTCGTCCAGGGTTGGACGGGCAAGATCGATGCAAGCTCGGTCCGGCAGGGGCGGATGATCAACGACGCGAAGTTCGCCCAGGAGGGCAACGCGCTCCACGTGACCACCGGTCCAGCGGCCACGTACTGGAATCCGGCCAACACCGCGAGCGGCGACTACACCGTGAAGGCCACGTTCCTCGAACCAAAGTTCATGGCGTTGAACAGCCACCCGCATTCGTACGGAATTTTCATCGGCGGCAATAGCCTTGGCACTGAGCAGATGAGCCTGGTGTACTGCGTCGCCTACGGCGACGGCAACGTCCTCGTCCGCGGCTTCGCCCCGGCGGTCTTCACGCTGCTCAACACCTCGCGAAACGCGGCCGTGCACAAGGCCGCGGGCGTCGGTCAGCCCGTCACGCAGGAGATTGCCTGGCGCGTCAAAGCCGGCCGCGCCGAGTGTTCCATCAACGGCACCGTAGTGGCCGGCTACGACAAGGCTCAGCTAATCGGCCCCGGCAAGCTACGCTCCACCGACGGCGTTTACGGAATTCGCTTTACCCATAACGTCGAGGCGGTCATTACGGGCTTCGGGATGACGAAGGGCTGAACCTGTGAAGAAATCGTTAACCGCCGAGACCGCCGAGACCGCGGAGACCGCCGAGACCGCGGAGAAGATTTGACGACCGCATCGCATTCCGTCACGTCCAGCCGCCAGAGTTGCTGAATCTGCCAACGCGTCAGTTGCAGGCCCTGGGTGGCTGGATAGTCCGCCAGAATCCGTTCGGCGACAGCTTGAGTGCGTTCGGCGCCAATCGTCGGCATGTGAACTGGGCGCTCACAAATGCCAGGCCCCCTGACGTTGACACACTTATCCGAGGGGCCTACGATGCCCGACATATGGCACACGCAAAGATGTTTTCCGCTGCCCGCCGGGAGTTTATGAAACGTGCCGCCGTCGCAGGCGCCGCGCTGGCCGCGCCGGGCGAAGTGGCCGCGGCGCAGGCATTGGCACAGCGCCCCGCCACCGAAGAACCCGTGGGGGCGGCTCAAGCCGAGGTCCTCACGGAGGGTCGCAGCGGCTCCGACTATATGGTCGACGCAATCAAGTCGCTCGGCCTGGATTACGCTTGCGCGAACCCGGGCTCGAGCTTCCGTGGGCTGCACGAATCGATCGTCAACTACGGCGGCAACAGCCAGCCCGAGTTGATTACGTGCTGCCATGAAGAATCCTCTATTGCGATGGCGCACGGCTATTACAAGATCGAAGGCAAGCCGCTCGCGGTGCTCGCGCATGGGACCGTCGGCCTGCAGCACGCAGCGATGGCGATTTACAATGCGTACTGCGACCGCGTCCCGTTGTATCTGATCCTCGGCAATACGCTCGACGCCACCATGCGCCAGCCCGGCGTCGAGTGGGTGCACAGCGTGCAGGACGCGGCGTCGATCGTGCGCGACTACACGAAGTGGGACGATACGCCGATGTCGCTGCCGCACTTCGGCGAGTCGGCGATCCGCGCGTACAAGATTGCGATGACGCCGCCGCGGGGTCCGGTGGTGATTGTCGCCGACAGTGAGTTGCAGGAGCGGCCGGTTTCCACGGGCGCCTCGCCCAGGGTCCCGAAGCTGACCCTGGCGGTCCCCCCGCAGGGCGATTCGGGCGCCGTCTCGGAAGCGGCGCGCCTTCTGGTCGGTGCGACGAGCCCCGTGCTGGTGGCCGACCGCCTGGCACGCACACCGGCCGGCATGACACATCTGCTCGAGCTGGCCGAGCTGCTGCAGGCCGCGGTCGTCAGCCTGAACGGCCGCATGAATTTCCCCTCGCGCCACCCGCTCAACCAGTCGCTTCGCGGGGCCGCCGCGGTCGCCGACGCCGACGTCGTGGTGGGTCTCGAAGTCGAGAACTTCTTCGGTGTCCTCAACTCGTTCCGCGACCAGTTGGAGCGCTCGACGAAGCCGATCACGAAAGCCGGCGTGAAGACCGTCAGCATCACGGCGGGCGATCTGAGCATCAAGAGCAACTACCAGGATTTCCAGCGGTACACCGAGGTCGACCTGGCGATTGCGGCGGACGCCGAAGCCACGCTGCCCTCGCTCATCCAAGCGGTGCAGCGCCTGACAACCGACGACCGCCGGCGCGCCTTCCAGGAGCGCGGCACGAAGCTGGCGGCCGCGAGTAAGACGGCCCTCGAGCGCGCGCGCACCGAGGCCAGGTACGCCTGGGACGCGAGCCCGATCAGTACGGCGCGCGTGGCCGCTGAGGTGTGGGCGCAAATCCGGCAGGAAGACTGGTCGCTGGTGTCGCGCTCGGATAACGGGCTGAGCGGCTGGCCGCTGCGACTCTGGGCGTTCGACAAGCCGTACCACATGATTGGCGGATCGGGCGCCGCCGGCATCGGGTACACGGCGCCCGCATCGGTCGGCGCCGCCCTCGCGAATCGCAAGCACGGCCGCCTGTCTGTCGGGCTTCAGAATGACGGCGATCTGATGTACGCAAACNNCGTATTCCGATGTTGATGGTGATGAACAACAACCGCGCGTATCACGAGGAAGTGATGCATCTGCAGCGCATCGGCAACCGCCGCAACCGCGGGATCGATCGCGCGAGCATCGGCGCGGGCCTGGACGATCCGGCGATCGATTTCGCGAAGCTGGCGCAGAGCCTGGGGTGGTACGCCGAGGGGCCGATTACCGATCCGAAGGATCTCGCCCCGGCTGTCAAGCGTGCCCTCGCCGTCGTCAAGCGTGGTGAGCCCGCGCTGCTCGACGTCGTCACGCAACCGCGGTAAGGTGGAGTGTCACATGTCCATTCCTCTCGTAGCTGCAGCAGTGGTCGCGACGCTCGTGATGTGCGATGCCGGGTTGGCGCAGCAGGCGACTCAAGAGGCGCCACGAGCGACGGGCGCCCGCACAGGCAACGCCGACAACGGCAAGAAGCTGTTTGTGAAATACGGCTGTTACGAGTGCCACGGACGCGAGGGGCAGGGCGGCGTCGCGTTCGGCCCTCGCCTGGCGCCGAATCCGATGGCATATGCCGCATTCGTCCGCTACGTGCGTGCGCCGCGAGGTGACATGCCGCCGTACAGCGACAAGCTGAT
>QHWL01000448.1:0-3196 GCA_003222555.1 Acidobacteriota bacterium
GCCCCGTTCAATCGCCCCGAGACGCGCACCTTGATGCCGCGCGCACCGAAGCGCAATGCCGACTCGACGGCCTTTCTCATCGCGCGGCGGAACGCGACGCGCTTTTCGAGCTGCATCGCCACCGATTCGGAGATGAGCTGCGCGTCGAGCTCCGGCTTCTGGATTTCCTGAATGTTGATGAAGACCTCGCGGTTGGTCCGTTTCTGGATTTCCTGCTTGAGCTTGTCGACTTCCGTCCCCTTGCGGCCGATGATGATGCCGGGCCGCGAGGTGTAGATATCGATCTTCAGCTTATTGGCGGCGCGCTCGGTCTCGATCTTCGACACGCCCGCGTGGGCGAAGCGCTTCTTGAGGCTCCCGCGCAGCTCCAGATCCTCATGGAGGAGCTTCGCGTAGTCGCGGTCCGAGTACCAGCGCGATCGCCACGTCTTGTTGAACCCAAGCCGGAATCCGTACGGATGAACCTTCTGGCCCACGTCAGCTCCTTGTCCTTGGTCCGGCTAAAAAGCCGGACACTACGGCTATTTCTTCGCCTTCGTCGTCGCCTTCTTCGCCGGCGCTCGTTTGGCCGCCGCGGGCTTCTTGGGAGCAGCCGTCCGCGCCCGCCGCTTCGGGGTCTCGACCGCCGCCACGGCCACGACCGGCGCCGGTCGCTCCGATACCTGCACCGTAAGATGCGCCATCCGCTTCAGGACCCGAAAAGCCCGGCCCATCGGGGCGGGGCGCACGCGCTTGGCCGACGGTCCCTGGTTGGCGTAGCACGCCGACACATACAACCGATCGACGTCTCCGCTGAAGCCTTCCTTCTGCTGCGCGTTGGCGATCGCCGAGCGAAGCACTTTCGAAATGTCCTCGGCGACCGACTTGCGCGCAAACTGGAGCGCCGCGAGCGCGCGATTGACGTCCTTCCCGCGGATGAGACCGAGCACGAGACCGGCCTTCTGCGCCGAGGTCCGGACGTAGCGTGCGGTCGCTTGCGCTTCGATCATGACGAGCACCCGGCACCGGCCGGCTTCGCCGCGCCGGCGCCGGCGCCGGCACCCGTCCCGGGCGCTCCCGGTGCGGCGGCGGCCACGGCGGCCGCCCGCTCGGCGACCCGCGTCGTATGGCCTTTGAACAGACGGGTCGGCGCGAACTCGCCGAGCTTATGGCCGACCATGTTCTCGGTCACGTACACCGGGATGAACTTCCTCCCGTTGTGCACCGCCAGCGTGTGTCCGACCATTTCCGGCACCACCGTCGAGCGGCGCGACCAGGTCTTGATGACCTTCTTCTCGGCGCCACGGTTCATCACTTCGATCTTCTCGAGCAGCGAGGTGTCGACGAACGGACCTTTCTTCAGTGATCTGCTCATAAGCCTTTACCGCGGAGACCGCCGAGCGCGCCGAGTTTGTTGTTCTCTGCGGGCTCCGCGTGCTCGGCGGTTCCCGTCATTTCTGTCTTCGCTGCACGATGAACTTGTCGGTCACCTTTCGGTTGCGCGTCTTGTAGCCCTTGGTCGGCTGCCCCCACGGCGACACCGGATGGCGCCCGCCCGAGGTCTTGCCTTCACCGCCGCCGAGCGGGTGATCGACCGGGTTCATCGCAACGCCGCGCACGTGGGGACGCTTGCCGAGCCAGCGGCTGCGGCCCGCCTTGCCGATCGAGACGTTTTCGTGATCGAGGTTGCCGACCTGGCCGATCGTCGCGTAGCACTCGATGTAGATGTGACGAATCTCGCTCGACGGCATCTTCACCGACGCATAATGGCCTTCTTTGGCGACCAACTGGACCGAAGACCCGGCGCTGCGCGCGATTTGCCCGCCCTTGCCCGGTTTCAGCTCCACGTTGTGGACCTGCGTGCCGAGAGGGATGTTCTTCAGCGGCAGGGCATTGCCCGGCAAAATGTCGACGTTGTCGCCCGAGACGATCGTGTCACCGACCTTCAGCCCCACCGGGTGCAGGATGTAGCGCTTCTCGCCGTCCGCATAAGTGAGGAGCGCGATCCGCGCCGAACGGTTCGGGTCGTATTCGATCGTCGACACCTTCGCCGGAATGTCGTGCTTGTCGCGCTTGAAGTCGATGGCGCGGTACATCCGCTTGTGGCCACCGCCGCGCCACCACGACGTCAGGTGCCCGCCGTTGTTTCTGCCGCCGGAACTGTGCAACGACTCGACGAGCGGTTTGTGCGGCTCCGACGAGGTGAGCTCGTCGAACACCTGGACGGTCTGGAACCTTGTCCCCGGCGACGTCGGATTGAATTTGCGAATCGGCATGTCAAAAACCCGCTCACTTCTTCTTCACTGCCCGCGGGGCCCCACCCCCGCCGGCTCGCGCTGCGCCGCCTGCGCGGCTCGCGCGGGCCTCGAAGGCGCTCACGCGCCTTCGAGGAACTCCGGCATCTTTTGGCCTTCGCGCAGCGTCACGTACGCCTTCTTCCAGTCCGATCGGCGGCCGGCGAAACGTCCCTGTCGCTTCATCTTGCCGTGTGCGATGGTGGTGCGGACACGCTCGACCTTCGATCCGAGGAGCTGCTCGATCGCGCGCCGAATCTCGGTTTTGTTGGCGCCTGGCGCCACCTGAAAAACAATCGTCCGGCCATCTTCCCGCTGAATCGACGTCTTCTCGGTGATGAGTGGCCGGCGAATCACGTCAGTGAGTTTCATAAACAGGTCCTGTCAATGCATTGGTGCATTCATGCAAATGCAAAAACGCACAACGCAAAATGCACGGTGCCTCGTGCATTCGTGCATTCGTGCATTCATCCGAGCGCCTCCTGCAGCTTCTCGAGCGCGCCGCGCGTCGCGACCACGCGGTCGGCGTTCATGACCTCGCGCGCCGTCAGCCGCGCGCTCTGAACCAGGGCGACGCCTGGAATATTACGAACCGAGCGCGACAGCTTTTCGTCGACGACGGTGTCGACGAGGACAGCCTTGCCCCGTACGCCGAGGCGCTCGAGCATCTCCGCGGCGGCCTTGGTCTTGACTTCGGCGGCCGACAGCTCGTCGACGACGACCAGCGCGCCGTCTTTCATCTTCTGCGCGAGCGCCGCCCGCAAAGCGCCCCGTTCGACGCGCTTCGGGATCTTGAAGTCGTAGCCTCGCGGCTGCGGCCCGAACACCGTGCCGCCGTGGCGCCACAAGGGCGTGCGGATCGAGCCCACCCGCGCGCGTCCGGTCCCCTTCTGCCGCCAGGGTTTCTTGCCACTGCCGCTGAC
>QHWL01000448.1:3220-4658 GCA_003222555.1 Acidobacteriota bacterium
GAGCGCACGGTTTTTCGTCGCGTGGGTCCCGCGCCGCTCGGCCGCATTGGCATGGACCACCGACGCCCAGATGAGATCGGTGTTGACGCGTCCCCCGAACACATCGTCGCGCACGTCGAGTGCGCCGACTTTCTCGTTCTGGTGGTTCACGACGTCGAATGTCATTTTTTTACTTTGCGCTGGGGCCCCACCCCCAGCGCCTGTGCCTTCGCGGCTTGTCGCCGCTCGGCGTTGTGTCGATCGACTCTCCGCTTTCACAGCGATTCCGTTGCGAGCTTCTAACTAAACCCTGCCCCCGCCGCTCAACGCGCCTCGACATGGCCGCAGGCGCTGCTGCCCTTCCCGCCCGTCCTGTCGTTCCCGCCTCACCTGCCTACTTCTTGCCTTTTTTCGGCTTCTCGACCTGTGCGACCTTGATCTTCTTGGCCGCGACCGCCTTGCGGACGATTACGTAGCCGGTCGGCGCGCCGGGAATCCCGCCCTGCACGATGAGCAAGTGGTTCTGAGGATCCACGCGGAGCACTTTGAGGTTGCGAATCGTGATGCGTCCGCCGCCAATTCTGCCGGCCGCGCGCATGCCTTTCACGACGCGCGAGGGAAACGAAGACGCGCCAATCGATCCTGGAGCGCGATGGAACATCGACCCGTGCGTCGCCGCGCCGCCGGCGAAGTGATGCCGCTTCACGACGCCCTGAAACCCTTTTCCGCGTCCGACGCCGACGACGTCGACGCGCTCGCCGTCGGCGAAAATCGAGACGAGCACCCGGTCGCCGGGGGTCACCGCGTCACCGCCGGCCGCCAGCCGCACCTCGCGGCGCACACGCGTCGGCGGAACGTTCGCCTTCTTGTAATGACCGGCCAAGGGCTTCCCGACCTTGGCGGGACGCTCTTCCACCAGCCCGAGCTGGACGGCTTCGTACCCGTCGGCCGAGGCCGTCTTCGCCTGCACGACGATGCAAGGGCCCGCCTTGATGACGGTCGCGGGATGCACGGTGCCGTCGGTGTCGAAAATCTGCGTCATCCCGATTTTTCTGCCGATGATGCCGGTGACCATTTTTTACTTTGCGCTGGGGCCCACTCTTTTTACGGCGCCTGGGGCCCCACCCCCAGGCGCTCTCACTCGCGCCTTCGCGCTCGCTCGGGCTCAAGGCTGCCAGCGCCAGTGCCTTGGTGGCTCGCGCCGCCTGGCGTTGCTTGTCGCGACCATCCGCTTAGTGCCGCAACCGCCGCGAAGCAACCCGACCCACGCGCCTCACCTGGCCCACCCGGCCTACTTATGCTTTTCCCGAACACCCTCGGTCCAACCCACCCGCCTCACCTGACCCACCCGGCCTACTTATGCTCTTTCCCGAACGCCTTAATCTCCACGTCGACCCCGGCCGGCAAATCGAGTTTCATCAGCGCGTCCACCGTCTGGGGCGTCGGCTCGAAGATGTCG
>QHWL01000449.1:0-739 GCA_003222555.1 Acidobacteriota bacterium
TGACCGAGCCTGCGGAAAAGATGTTGCTCGACGATCTGGAGACACGGCGGGGCGTCATAGAGAAGGCTGTCACGACCGGTGGGGACTATCGGGACGCCTTCGCGGAAGCCGCGCGCTTCAAGCCCGCCGTCGATCGATTCTTCAACGACGTTCTCGTGATGGCGCCCAATCCGGTAGTTCGCGAAAGCCGGCTGCGGTTGCTGCGGCGGCTAGAGGAGCTCATTTTGAATTTGGCGGACATCTCCGAGATCGTTGCCGAAGATTCGAGGCAGACCTAGTGCGGTGCGAGCGTTGCATCAACGGCTTTATCACGAAGGCACGAAGAACCGCGAAGATCACGAAGAATGATTTTGCTCTTGTACAAGAGCGCTTCGTGTTCTTCGTGGCGCTTTCGTGCCTTCGTGAAGAAGTTGATTGGGTCGGGACCTCATTACCACACGTGACCGATGGAGTCTGAACCGAATGGCCAAACGACCGACAGCCCTGCGGATCCCGAAGAAAGCGACGAAAGCCCAAAGACCCAAGACCAGGTCCCGGAAGTGCGTCTACTTCTTCGGCAGCGGCAAAGCGGACGGCAACCGGGAGATGAAGGATCTCCTCGGCGGTAAAGGCGCCGGCCTCGCGGAGATGACGAATGCGGGGCTGCCGGTGCCGCCAGGTTTCACTGTGTCCACCGAGGTGTGCAACATCTATTACCGGGAGAAAGGGAAGATTCCCCCTTCCATCGAGCGCGAGATTG
>QHWL01000449.1:792-3825 GCA_003222555.1 Acidobacteriota bacterium
GCTCGGGTCGACCGAGAATCCACTGCTCGTCTCGGTCCGCTCGGGCGCGAAATTCTCGATGCCGGGGATGATGGACACCATTCTCAATCTCGGCCTGAACGACGATGCCGTTGAAGGACTGAAGCGGCGGACCGAAAATGGGCGGTTCGCCTTCGACAGCTACCGCCGCTTCCTCCAGATGTTCGGGAACGTCGTCCTCGAGATTCCGAAGGAGGCGTTCGAGCACGAGTTCGATCAGGTGAAGAAGGCGTGGAACGCGAAGCTCGATACCGACCTCGATGAGCCCGGCCTCCGCGAAGTCGCTGAACGCTACAAGGAAGTCGTCCAGCGCCGGAGCGGCAAGTCCTTTCCGCAGAACCCGAACGAGCAGCTCAAGATGGCGCGCGACGCCGTGTTCCGGTCGTGGATGAATCCCCGCGCGCAGGAATACCGCCGCATCTACGACATTCCCGATCACATCGGCACCGCCGTCAACGTGCAGATGATGGTCTTCGGCAACACCGGCGGACGATCGGCCACCGGCGTCGGCTTTACGCGCAACCCTGCCACCGGCAAGAAAGAGTTCTACGGGGAGTTCCTCATCAACGCGCAGGGCGAGGATGTCGTCGCCGGTATTCGCACGCCCCGGCCGATCCGCGATCTCGAGAAGGTGATGCCGAAGACCTATCAACAGCTGCGCGAGATCACCACACGGCTGGAGAAGCACTACAAGGACATGCAGGATTTCGAGTTCACCATTCAGGACGAGCGGTTGTTCATGCTGCAAACACGCAGCGGCAAGCGCACCGGTTTCGCGGCGGTCGTGGTCGCGACAGACATGGTCGCCGAGAAGCTGATCACGCCGAAGGAGGCGGTTCTGTTGGTCGATCCCGAGTCGCTCAATCAGCTGCTCGCGCCCGGCTTCGACCAGGACGAGTGGAAGAAGATCGCGACGGCGGCCAGAGGCCTGCCGGCCTCACCGGGCGCCGCCAGCGGACAGGTCGTGTTCTCGGCCGACCAGGCCGTCCGGTGGGTGAATCAAGACAAACAGGTGATCCTCGTCCGGCGCGAAACGGTGCCGGACGACATTCACGGCATGTTCGTCGCGCAGGGCATTCTCACCGCCACCGGCGGCATGACCTCGCACGCCGCCGTCGTCGGTCGTCAGATGGGGAAGCCGTCGATCGTCGGCGCCGGTGCGCTCGAGATCGACGAGGCGCGCAGGCAGTTCCGCGTCAGCGGCCAGACGGTGAAGGAGGGCGACTACATCTCGTTCGACGGTCTGACGGGCGAAGTGAAGATCGCGCGCGTCTCCTCGAAGTCGAGCGAGATTCTTCAGGTGATCAGCGGCACGCTGCCGGTGGCCAAGTCGGATATCTACCAGCGGTTCGACAAACTCCTCACGTGGGCGGACAAGTTCAGGCGGCTGGGCGTCTACGCCAACGCCGACCAGCCCGATCAGGCGGAGATCGCGTACGCGTTCGGTGCGCGCGGCATCGGGCTCTGCCGGACCGAGCACATGTTCTTTGGCGAAGGCCGAATCCCAATCGTCCAGCGGATGATCCTCGCCGACACCGAATCCGATCGGCGGAAAGCCCTGAACGAGCTCCTGCCCCTGCAACGTGAGGACTTCTACGGCGTGTTCAAGGCGATGCGGGGCTGTCCCGTCACCATCCGCACGATCGACCCGCCGCTGCACGAGTTTCTGCCGAAACGGGAAGATCTGATGGTGGACGTCGCCAGGCTCGAGGCGGCTGGCAAAACGGGGAAGGAGCTTGACGAGAAACGTACGGTACTGGCTCGCGTCGAGCAGCTTCACGAGTTCAATCCCATGCTCGGCCATCGCGGTGTCCGGCTCGGCATCACGTATCCGGAGATCACCGAGATGCAGACGCGCGCCATCATCGAGGCGGCCTGCCGGCTGAGCAAGGAAGGGATCGCAGTCGTCCCCGAGATCATGATTCCGCTCGTCGGTCTGGTGAAGGAGCTGCGCGATCAGAAGGCAATCGTCGATCGCGTCGCCGCCGACGCGATGAACGAGCAGGGAGTCAGAATCACGTATCTGGTCGGGACGATGATTGAGGTGCCACGCGGTTCGATCGTGGCCGATCAGATCGCGCAGGAAGCCCACTTCTTCTCGTTTGGGACGAACGATCTGACGCAGCTCACCTTCGGCTTCTCGCGCGACGATGTCGGGAAGTTTCTGAAGATCTATCAGGACAAGAAGATCCTCGAGAAGGATCCGTTCGCGTCGATTGACGTCGAGGGCGTCGGCGACCTGGTGCGCGTCGGCGTCGAGCGCGGACGCAAGACGCGGCCCGATCTGAAGATCGGCGTCTGTGGCGAGCACGGCGGCGACGCGGCGTCGGTCCACTTCTTCCACAACGTCGGTCTCGACTACGTCAGCGCGTCACCGTACCGCGTGCCGGTCGCGCGCCTCGCCGCGGCTCAGGCGGCGCTGGCCGTACGAGTTGGCGACTGACATGGCGGCGTGATCACGTGGGCATCATCAACCGCCTTCCACCGGACCTCGCGAACCAGATTGCCGCAGGCGAAGTCGTCGAGCGGCCCGCCTCCGTGGTCAAGGAACTCGTCGAGAACGCCATTGACGCCGGCGCGCGGCGGGTGACCGTACACGTCGAGCTTGGCGGCAAGAAACAGGTGCGCGTGGAGGACGACGGCGAAGGGATGGCGCCGGATGATGCGCGCCTCGCGATCGAGCGGCACGCTACCAGCAAGATCCGGCGGGCGGAAGACCTCGCGGCCATCTCGACGCTCGGGTTCCGCGGCGAAGCGCTGCCCTCCATCGCGTCGGTGTCGCATCTGGTGTTGCGGACTCGGGCGCGGGGGCGGCAGAGCGGCACCGAAATCCGGGTGAACGGCGGCGCGATCGCGGCGGTGACCGAAGCCGGCGCGGCCGAAGGAACGGTGGTCGAGGTCAACGATCTCTTCTACAACATGCCGGCGCGCCGCAAGTTTCTCAAATCCGACGGCGCCGAATCGGCACAGGTCTCGCGCGTCTTGACGCAGCTCGCGCTGGCCTACCCCGAAGTC
>QHWL01000494.1 GCA_003222555.1 Acidobacteriota bacterium
ACCCTCGTGGGAAACACGTCGCACAACCACACGGTGTCGCTTTCGCAGGCGGATCTGCTGTCGCTCAAGAATCGCCAGCCGGTCTCGAGGGATTCGTCGAACGATAATTCCCACATGCACACAGTGACGTTTACGCCTGCATAACCGGCGAATCGTTGCCCGGGCGGGATGAGCACT
Source organism: Acidobacteriota bacterium (assembly GCA_003222555.1). Classification (GTDB taxonomy): domain Bacteria; phylum Acidobacteriota; class Vicinamibacteria; order Vicinamibacterales; family CAVVIG01; genus JAHFUJ01. The sequence continues at coordinate 178 of QHWL01000494.1, forward strand.
ATCGGAACCCTGCCCCGGTTCGTCAGCGCGTGAAGAAAGCGTAACTGCTGAGACCGCCCAGAAGAAAACGCTAAGAGACTCTCGGCGTGCTCTGCGGTAAACGGTGCATTTTTTCAAACGCTCTTAAGGCGGAAATCCGAGGCGGTCGAGAAAGCGGTTCGTCGATCGCGACGTCGTGCTGTCGCTCTCGTTCAACTCGCGCTCGAGGTCGAGGTCGGGGCCCCGCTGAATCCGGAACACCGCTCGCGTCGTTGGTGCGGGAGGGTTGACCTGTAACGCTCGGATATGTTCCACCCATCCTTCAGGACCGTTCTGGAACTCCTCGAACCCATAGATCATTCCTCTACCCAGCTGCATCGCGAGAAATGCCACCTCGATCGGTGACAGTTGGTCGGAGAGCCGATACTCGCTCGCGACCGTGCCGATGAACCGCGGCAGTTCTGGTCTGAGCACATCTCGGAGCAGATGCAATTGGGCCACGCTGGTTCTGGCCCACGTTGGCGCGCCGCCCGCCGCGAGCACATCGTTGGCGGTTTCCGACAATTCGCGCTCGGAGATCGAAGGCCGAAGCCCGCCGCGAAACCTCAGTTCGGCGTCGGTCACCCGGCGTCTGAACGGATTGCTGCACGGCATTGCCGGCAGCGCTCGATCAAACACCGCGTCCACCAACGCTGCAACGGCGTCTCCGTCGTTCGCACGCGCAGCCGACGCGGCGCCGTCAATGACTCCGAACGCCTGAATCACTCCTGGCTCGACCGACGGCTCATAGCGATAGCTGGAGCAGGGAAACCGAAAAACCGTGCCGATTCCGAGGATGTAGAAACGGTCGCCGTGACGCCAGCGACCGTACACAACAAATAGCGACGCCATGAGGACGGCTGCCGTCAGCCACTTCAGACTGCGCCACCCGAGGGCACGCACCCGCCTATCTTACGCGACAGCTCGGGTGAGTCGTTTTCGCCTTGCTATTTCGATGCCTTCGACGGATGCCGGCGTCGCGTCAAACGTCGCCGCGTGTCGGCTGACGGCCGACGCTACTGCGGGCGGTCGCTTCGCGGTGGCTGCAGCACGCCGACGAGCAGGCGCCGGAGCATGTCGAGGCGATACGAGCCGACCTCCTGGTTGTGGTAGCCGATCGCCTGCTCCTCGCGGGTCAGCGCCCCACGATCCTTCATCGGCTCGAACTGCGTGCCCTCGTGCCACTCGTTGAACGAGTTGATGTACGTAATGAAGAAGCTGCGCTGCGCGTTGATGAACTGGGCGTTGGTCTGCAACGCAACCGTCTGGGCCAGCGACAGGGCGATGCGCGCCCCGCCCGCCCGCTGCGCGGCGTCGCGATCCTCAGCCCGCGTCCAATCGTAGACCGCCCGTCCCGGATCGAAATCGGGCGGCCGATAGCACGAGCCCGGATCGACGCGGCGCTCGACAATTCCATCGAAGCCCGCGTTGATGTTGAACGAAAACAGCAGATCGGCTCCCGTGAAGTTGCGCGCATGAACGGGCCAGGTGTCCGGCTCGACGAAATTGTCGAAGATTGCCATCCCGTCGAACCCAGCTGCGGCCACTCTGTCGACGGCGGTGCAATCGGCCAGAAGCGTCACCCGGTCGAAATCGCCGGCGAACGTCTCGCGGACCAGATCGGTCTGCCGGTGCCAGACGCTGTCGGGCACGTAATCGGGATCATTCCGCGTGACACCGTGACAGTCGGTGGACTGCGGCGACCCAATCGTGGAGAACGATTTGAACACCGGGCCGACCTTGCCGTCGGCGTCGGCAAGCAGCAGGAAGCAGTCCCAGCGGCGACGATCGCCGTACTCCTGAATCAGGTAATGAATGTCGCGCGCGTAATCGAACGCACGGGTCCTGCCGTACGGCTCCAGATGGAAGGTGACGTGGATGTCGTAATCCGCCATCACGTCCATCAGCGCCGGCACGATCCGATCCACGTCGCTGCCGCGTCCCCACCAGCTCACGTTGATGGCGCCGGCCCCCGATTGCTTGATCCACCTGGCGTGCCGCTCGATCACCGCCGTCGATCGCGAATCGTATGCGCCCAGCCAGGGCATGTAATTCGACGCGACGTCGATCGGCGGGCGCCGGTCGGAGGCATCCCAGTGCCGCCACGGCGACGCCGAGTACCACGGGTAGTACTCGAAGACGAAATGTCGTGGCAGATCCGCGAAGCGATCCCACAGCGGTCGCTGGCCGACGCGCGGCACCTGCGGGGCTGCGGGAGTCGGACAAACCATGAGACCGGCGCCAGCGGCGGCCGCGGTGCTCAGGAACGCACGGCGCGACAGGTTCATGGAGCCCCTTTTCTTGTGATCATAAAACGTACAATTGGCCAATTGGCGGTCATTCGAGCATCACCGAGGCGGATCGCCCTGCGCCACTCCCGATCTCATTTTTCAGCCGTCTGCACCCAAACAGCACAAGTCTTGGCAGTACCTGGGACCTCCGGATTTTCCGCAATCGATTGACCGGTTGCGGCTTACCAACCTTCCGGCGTCCGGGCATGCCTTTTGTAGGACTCCATGGTCGTTAGTGGACACAGAGACGAACGTTACCGCTTCACCGTGAAGTTCGCCGCAGCGCTGGATCGTGGTGCAGCGCGCGAACGGGCGTTA
>QHWL01000495.1 GCA_003222555.1 Acidobacteriota bacterium
CCTGATTCAACTGCACCTTCGCGCGCGCGACGGATGCTTTGGCCGAGCTCAGCCCGATCGGATAGCTGAAGTTCATGGTGACGTTCCATCGCGGAAAGTTCCTGCGGAACAGAGAGGCGAGCGCATCGCCGTAGCCCCCGGGGACCGTCCCGGCGAACACCCGGTTGATGCCCTGCCCGCTCGAGAGGATCTGGGTGCCGCCCAAGCCCGACAGTCCATAATTTGCGACGAGGTCGGCCTGAGGAAGCACTTGATCGCTGAGGTATTTCAGCGTGACGTTGTTCCCGTCGAGATTCTTGTGTGCCATCGCGAGGTCGGTGCGCTCGCTGAGCGCGCGGCGGACCGCAGGCTCGAGTTCCAGATAGGATCCTGCGTGCCCTCGACAATGAGCCGCTTGAGCGCCAGCTCGGTCGTGCGCACAGCGGCCTGCGCTGCGACGAGGTTCCCGCGCTGCGTGGCCGCTTGTGCTTGCGCCTGGACGACGTCGATCGGCGCCATGGTTCCGACCTGGACGCGCGTCTGGTTGTCCTGCACCAGGCGCTCGGCGAGATCGACGGACTGCTGGGCAACTTCAACCGACTGTTTCGCGAACACATAGTCCCAGTACGCGTTGCGAACGTTGGAGAGTGTGTTGGTGATGGTCGCGCGCACCTGCACGTCCGAGATGTCGCGGTTGATCTTGGTGACCTGGAGCTGCTGGCGCGTCGAATCGGTCTTGAAGCCGCGCATGAGCGGCTGCGTATACTGCGCCGACCAGTTCGGGTTGTACTGGGGGTCGTACAGCGAATTGAGGCTCGTCGTCGTCTGTCTCACATTGTTCAGCGCGACGGTGAAGCCCCCGCCGCCCCAGGGAACGCTCTGGGCCAGGCCGCCGTTGTACGTAGTCTGGCCTCTATTGATCGGTGCACCGGCGACCTGGCTGCCGGCGATCGTCGTCGTCGCGGCGTCGGTTTGAGATTGCGTGGCGAGCTGAGAAGTGAGCGTGGGATTGTAGACGGACTTGATGCTGGCATAGGAAATGTCGCTGATTTCCGGGTTCAGCCGTTGGACGGCGATGTCGAGGTTGTGGTCGAGCGCAAACTTCACCGCGTCGTCGAGCGTGAGCCGGACCATCGGCCGTGTGTCGCCAGGGGTCCCAGGCGTCTGCGCCAGGCTGGGCGCGCCGCTCTGACTGCTGGCGACGCGCTCGGCCGCCTGGCGAATCAGCTCTCGAATACGCGCCTCGCCCGGCTGTTGCGCCGCGGCGCGGGAACTCATCGCAGCCACGATCGCGGCCGCACAAGCCAACATCCATTTCGACTTCGATCGATTGTGTGTCATGGGCGTCTATCCTCTGAGACGTGAGATCGTGCTAATTCTGCTGTCGATGGTCGCTGTTGCTGCCCGCGTGTGAGTTCGCCCGGCGATCGCGTTCCCACTGCTCGTGCAGCGTCTTGAACTTGATCCGTTGCTCTGCCGAGAGCAATTCCCGCTGGTGCAGGAGCATCAGCGTGCGCATCTTGTTCAAGTTGCCGCGGATGGCCTCGACCTTGTCCAGTTGCTTCGCCACCTGGGCCTCGCCGGCATCGCCCTCGATCAATCGGGAGAGGTCGGCCTCCTCCCGATCCAGCTCTTGCTTGCTTTGCCGGAGCCGAGGCACCGCCGCCTCGAAGACCTTGTCGATTCGGGCGCATTGTTCGCGCGTCAGGCCGAGATCCTTCCGAAATTGTTCGGATTTCCACCAGGCAAAGGGGGAGGGGGATTGGGCCTGAGCGGGACCGGCCAGGGCCAGGATGAAACAGGTGCAGAGCACCCCGCCGAAAATAAGCCGCCTCATGCGTAAACCTCTGGGAAAACTGCGCTTACACAAGAATACGACGGGCTGGCCGGTTGTGTTTAACGGCCGTCTCAGAACCGCTGGGTGTCGTCGGGTCATTCGATGTCGCCTTCGACTCAGCCGTCTTTCCGCTCGGGTGTCGTTTCGCAGAATCGGGTGAGATTGGTGATTGCGGCGCCGACCAGATTGTCGGGTGTCGACGCCCCCGAGGTGAGGCCGATGGTGACGGCGGTATCCGCTGGCAGCCAGCCTGTTGTGGTCGTCTCTTCCTTCGCGCCGACCGGACGATGACGAATGAGGTCGGCTGACATCAGGCAATCGGGGTCGGCGACGTGGAACGTCGGCCGCGCCGCCGCGCAGATGCGCGCCAGGTTGCAGGTGTTGCTGCTGTTGTAGCCGCCGATCACGATCATCAGGTCCACCGACTTGTTCTTCAGCAAAGCGACCACGGCGTCCTGCCGATCCTGGGTCGCGCTGCAAATCGTATCGAACGCCTGAAAGTGGTCCGCCAGCTCCGATTCGCCGTAGCGATCCACCATCGCCGCTTTGAGCATCTCGCCGATCTCCAGCGACTCCGACATCAGCATCGTTGTTTGATTGGCGAGGCCGACGTGGAGCAGATCGCGCCTGGGGTCGAAGCCGGGCGAGGCGGCGCTGACGAACCGATCCATCAACGCCGCGCAGTCGCCCTCGCGGCGGATGTAGTCGCACACCTGCGACGTTTCGTGGCGATCGAGCACGACGAGATAGCGGCCACCGTAGTGGACCGCCTGCGATGCCGTGGCTTGCGTCTCCTCGTGCCAGACCTTGCCGTGAATAATGGCCGTGTAGCCGCCTTCGGCGTAGCGCCGGACGTTCTTCCAGACATTGAGCACGGACCCGCACGTCGTATCGATGAGCGTGCAGCCGCGGCGGTCGAGCTGCTCGAGCATGGCGACGGTCACGCCGAACGCCGGCAGAATGACGACGTCGCCCGGCTCGACGCCATTGAGGGCGTTCTTGTCGTCGCTCAGGAAGCGGATCCCCATCGTCCGCAGCTTTGCGTTGACGTGCGGGTTATGAATGATCTCGCCGGTGAGGAAGACCGTGCGATCGGGAAAGCGCTCGCGCGTTTGGTACGCGTAGTCGACGGCGCGGTCGACGCCGTAACAGAAACCGAACTCGCGGGCGAGGTGAATGGTGAGCCGCCCGGCCCGGTGCGTGAAGTCGTCCGCTTTGATTCGATCGACGACGGCGCTGTGATAGTTCTCGGCCAGGACGCCGGCGACGGCACCTTTCAGGTCGAGGCCCTTCCGAAATATGAGCGACGCCACCCGCGGTTATCGGACCGGAATACTGACCTCGCGGACGTAAGGCGTCAGCGCCTCGAAGGGGAGCAATTCGCGCGTGCCAGGACGCTCGAGCGCGACTTCGAGGTCGAACATGAATGCGTCGTCGGACGGATCGGGCGCCGGGCCGTTCCCGCCGGTCGCCACCGGCACGAGGTGGGCGGGGCGCGCGCTGGCGCCGGTGCGAGCGGCGCCTCTGAACCCCTGAGATTCGGAGAACATGCCGACGGCGACGCCGACGAAGAGGCCTGCGGCGGCGGCCGCCGCGATCCAGCGGGTTGCTACGCGCGGCGTCGACGTGATGCGCCGGCTGACGAATCGTCCCGGGAAGCTGATGACGCGCGCCGCACGGCTGACGTGTTCCAGCCGGTGCGCGATTGCCTGTTGTTGCG
>QHWL01000496.1 GCA_003222555.1 Acidobacteriota bacterium
GTACGCGGCGTTCGGCACGCGATGATCTTCCATGAAGGCGTTCAGCCGGGCGACCAGCCTGGAGTCGTGTGTCGCAATGTGGACGAGCGTGCCCATTTGGCGTGCGTCTTCACGCAGGAGACGGCACGCCAGCTTGTAATAATTCTCGTCGACCTCGGACTTCTTTCGGTACGCGACGTCGGGCGATTCGAGATATGCACCTTTGACGAGACGGATCGCCGCACCGAGCGGCAGCAGCGACTCGACATCACGCGACGTGCGATACAGATAGGCCTGAAGCGCGACGCCAATTTGCGACGACCGCGCGCGCGCGCGCCTGAACAGCTCCAGCGTCGGATCGACGCAGGGCGAGCTTTCCATGTCGATCCACACGAAGTTACCGCGCTCGGCGGCACGGTCCACCAGCCGCTGCAGGTTCCGGTAACAGAGTTCTTTGTCGAAATCGAGGCCGAGCTGCGTCGGTTTTACCGAGATCTGCGCGTCGACTCCGGCCGCGTTCACTTTCTCGAGCACGTCCAGGTAGTGTTCGGTCACCCGTTCGGCTTCGTCGATGCGGGTGAGGTTCTCGCCGAGGTGGGTCAGGATCGTCGCGACGCCCTGGGTCTGCTGTCGGCGCGCGGCAACCATAGCGTCTTCGAGGCGCTCGCCGGGCATGAACCGCGATACCGCGCGGCGTACGGATGGTGCTTTCGTCGCCCGTTCGCGAAGCCAGGGGCTGGTGGATGCGGCCAGCAGGACGTTTCGCGCAAAACTCATTGAGTCGCCAGTCGATAGTCTACCGGCTAGCGACTAACGACCAACGCGGTTTAAAAAAATACGACGTTTGAACGCAGAGCTCGCAGAGCACGCAGAGCACGCCGAGAAATCCTTGGGCATTTCTTCTCGGCGGGCTCCGCGGCCTCCGCGTTGAACGTGACCGTTACCGGACCGTCACGAACAGCTCATTCCCCTGCCGGTTAATCAGCAGGAGCACCGGCTTGTTCGCACCGCTCTTCACCGCCGCCCGGAGCTCGTCCACCGACTGCACTGGCTGACGGTTCACCTGCTCGATGACGTCGCCCGATTGCAGCCCGGCCGCGGCCGCCCGGCCGTCTGGATTCACGTCCTGAATCACCAGCCCGTGCGCGTTTTTGGCCACGCCGAGGCGAGTCGCGAGTTCAGGAGTGAGCGGAGCGACCGACACGCCGAGCGCGGCCTTGTCGTCGGTCGTCCCATCAGCGTCTCGAGCTCCTGCCTTGCTGCTGTCGGCCTCGCCGAGCTTCACCGTCAGCGTTTTCTCCGACCCGTTGCGCAGGATTGCCACCGTTGCGCTCGAGCCGGGCTCGGCCGCCGCGACGTGGTTGCGCAAGGAGTTGGTGTCTTGCACCGGCTGGCCGTTGAACGACACGATGACGTCCCCCTGCGCCATGCCTGCGCGATCGGCCGCGCTGCCGGAAGCAACCGACGAGACAATCGCGCCGCTCACTTGCTTCAGGCCGAGGCTCTCTGCCATGTCGGACGTCACCGGTTGCACCGTCACGCCGAGCTGCGCGCGGCGCACGCGGCCGCCTTGCCGCAACTCGTCCATGACGTGACGCGCCATGTTGGCCGGAATCGCGAACCCGATCCCGATGTTCCCGTCAGAAGTCGACAGAATCTGCGAGTTGATGCCGACGAGCTCGCCCTTCAGGTTCACGAGCGCGCCGCCGGAGTTGCCGTGGTTGATCGGGGCATCGGTCTGCAGGAAGTCTTCGTATCCGCCATCGCCGACGCCGGTCGACCGTCCCTTCGCGCTGATGATGCCCATCGTCACCGTCTGGCCGATGCCCAGCGGGTTGCCCACCGCGAGCACGACGTCGCCCACCTGTACCGCGTCGGAGTTGCCGAGCGCGAGCGCGTGGAAATCGGACCCGTTGATCTTCAACACCGCAAGATCGCTCGGCTTATCCGAACCGACCACCTTGGCCGCGAGCGTGCGCCCGTCGGTCAGCTCGACGCGGACATCGTCGGCGCCGTCAATTACGTGGAAGTTGGTGAGGATGTAGCCATCACCGCTCACGAGGACGCCCGATCCGAGCGCGCGCTGCCTTGGCGAACGGGGCATACGCGGCATGTTCGGCCTGTTCGGACGGCCACCGAACTGCTCGCCGAAGAAACGGCGGAAGAAGTCGTCGCCCTGAAACTGATCGCCCGGAAAATCGGTAGGCGAAACTCTTGTCTTGCCCTGGGTCCGAATCGTGACAACGGCCGGGGCGACCACCTTGACGACATCCGCATACGAATCACGTCCCCCGGCAACGGCGTGCGTGATGGGTGAGGTGACCGGCGGAGCCGCGTGGACCCCCGATGAAGATTGGGCGACGACGCCGCGCCACGCCGCACCGGTTAAGAGAAGAATGGCGGCCGTCCCGGCAATCGCTGCGCGGGTTGCCCGATGGCCAAGGTTGAAGAAACGTTGGTTCATGATGTTTGTCCTTTTCTTATGGTTGTGGGGGCCGACCTTTATTTAAGGCGCCGGGGGTCCACCCCCGGCGCTTGGCTCAAGGCTGTCGCTCGCTACGCGCTGAGGCGCTCGTTCTATGGTTCATTAGACGGCAGGACGGCTTTCCAGGACGTTACGGCAGCATTATATCGGTGAAAGGATCGCGGGTCGGGAAGGAGCGCTGCGGCCCGAGCGAGGCGCCGGGGTCGAGTGGGCCAAGTAGGGCGGGTGGGCCAGGTAGGGCGGGTGGGTCCTGGCGGTCGAGTAGTTCGTACGTAGTGTCCGGCTTCAGAGCCTGTGAAAAAATACGACGTTTGAACGCAGAGCTCGCAGAGCACGCAGAGAAATCTTTAGGCATTTCTTCTCGTTGAACGTAATTTGTTCACAACCTCTTCAGCTGGGCTCACACCGGCAGCGTGATCGTAAATGTTGAGCCACGGCCGAGCGACCTCGACCTTGCCGCGGTGGGCCTCCACCACGGCTTTGACGAGGCTGAGCCCGAGCCCGAGCCCCCGTTCGGTGCGGCTCGCGTCGCCTCGGAAGAGCCGGTCCCAGATGCGCGGCAGCTCGGCCGCGGGAATCCCCGCGCCCGTATCGCGGACGCGGAGGATCGCGCGGCTTCCGGCACGCTGGACGTCGATGTCCACGCGGCCGCCCGGCGGCGTGTACTTCACGGCGTTGTCGATGAGATTGGCGGCGACCTGCTCCAGCCTGGTGCGGTCGGCAGTCACGACGACATCCTCCGCCACGCCGGCCCCGAGCACGACCCCCCTCGTGTCGGCGACATCACGGTACAAATCGACCGCGCGGGCGACGAGCTCGACGAGCCGTACCGGCTCGCGCCGCAGCTCCATTGCGCCGCTCTCGGCTTCGGAGATGTCCATCAGGGTGTTGAGCATCACCAGCACGCGATCCGCTTCCTCGACGCAGTCGGCCAGCGCCTCGCGGTACCGATCGAGATCGGGCGGAGCGGCCAGCGCCATTTCGGCCGAGGCGCGCAGCCGCGTCAGGGGCGTGCGCAAGTCGTGCGACACGTTGTCGAGCGCCCCGCGCATGGCGGTGACGAGCCCTTCGATCTTGTCGAGCATCGCGTTGAACAGCGTCGTGAGCTCGTCGATCGCATCGTCATTGCGAGGACTGCCGGTGAGCGGGACGCGCGAGTCGGTGCGGCCGGTTCGGATGATGCGTTGCACCGCGTCGGACAGCCGCCGGATCGGCTGAAGCGCCGAGCGCGTGAGCAGCAGCCCGCCGGAGAGCGCGATGACGACAATCGAGAGGGTCACGACGCCGAGCACGGCGCGAAAGCGCGCGAGCAGGTCCTCGCGCGCCTCGGTGCTCTTCCCCACTTGGACGAGCGTGCCGTCCCCCAGGCGCAGCGATCCGGTCTGGAGCGCCGCCGGGTCCCATCCTTCCGGCTGGCTCAAAACGATGGCCTCCGCGCCCCGGTCGACCACGCGGACAAACAGCCGTTCGGGCGCCGTGCGTTGTTCGGCGCGTACCGTGTCGGCGAGCGCGCCGACTCCCCCGCGCTGGTACGCCGCGGCATACTCGCCCAGTTTCGCCTGGATGATTTGGCGGTCGCGCTGCGCCAGCGACTCGGCCGTCAAGAAGTACGTGAGGAAGACGATCGCGATCGATCCCACGACAAACAGCGTCGAGTACCAGACCGCGAGGCGAAGCCCGAACGACAGCGGACGGGAGTCGTTGGCCGTTTCCGCGAACCGCGTGGCAGGTTCCGCCATCGACTCCCGTTCCCGTTGACGTTCACCCTCGGAGGACATACCCCACGCCTCGAACGGTGTGCAGCAGCTTCTTCTCGAACGGGCGATCGATTTTCTCGCGCAAGCGGCTCACCAGGACGTCGACAATGTTGGTCTGAGGATCGAAGCTGTACTCCCACACGTGCGACAGGATCATCGTCTTCGAGACGACCCTGCCGGGGTTTCGCATCAAGTACTCGAGGAGCGCGAACTCGCGCGGCCGGAGGTCGATTGACGCGCCGCCGCGCGTCACGCGCCGCGACAACAGGTCGAGCACCAGGTCATCGACGGTCAGCGTGGTCGGCTCGGGGGCGCGCGTCGCGCGCCGCACGAGCGCCTGCACGCGCGCCAGCAGTTCGGCGAAGGCGAATGGCTTGGTGAGGTAATCGTCGCCGCCGGCCTGCAGGCCGCGGACGCGGTCATCGACCGATCGCCTGGCGCTCAAAATCAGCACGGGCGTCGCGATGCCGCGCCGGCGCAGCTCGTCGATCACCGACAACCCGTCGCGCTTGGGCAGCATCACGTCGAGGACGGCGACGTCGTACGGCTGGCTCAGCGCGGCGTCGAGGCCGGCCGCGCCATCCGCGGCGCAATCGACGGCGAATCCGGCTTCGCGCAGGCCCCGCGCCACGAACTCCGAGATTGTCTCGTCGTCTTCCACGAGGAGCGCGCGCACGCCGCTAAAGCTCCCAGACGGCCCGCCCGTTTGCGAAGAAGGATACGACGCCGTCTTCGCTTACCTTGAGGACGTGCCCGTAGCGTGACGCGACGATCGCGGCCGTGGTCCGGCCCCCCTCGGCGACCAACCGGTCGAGCTCGGGTTCGACGTGATGCCGCAGAATCGCGCCGAACGCGAGCAGCGCCGACCGGCGATCGAGGACGATGGCGCCGTCGATGCGGGCGACGCTTTCGAGAACCGAGGGCGCGAGATCGAGCGCCGACTTGCCGCGCAGCAGATAGTGAAACCGTTCCTTCGACCGGGCGTCACCGATCGGATGAATCGCGTCGAGCCGATCGCCGAGCGGCAACAAGTGTTCCCCCGCGCTCACGTCGTTCAGAACGACGAATAGCCCCCCGCGCCGGCGCTCGGCGAGATTCAACGCCGTGGTGAAGAGCCGCTGAGCGAGCGCCGCCTGACCGAGCGCCTCCTCCCACTGCCGGTATTTCTCGCTCACATCGCTCAGCCGCCACCGCCCGTCACGGAAGGTGAACACCTGGGCGCCGTCGGCAAAGGCCTTCATCTCGCCGTTGGGCGTCAGCACGAGGCAGACGTGCCCCCCCGAGAGCGTCGCCCGGCAGTGTGCGACGAATCGCGCCGCGCAGGGCACCGGCAGCGAGACCTCCGCGAAGGGCGCGGCCCACTCGACGATGTCGACCAGTTCGACCATCCGGCCGGCGGAGTCGACCAGCGCAACCGTCCGCATGCCGTCGCAGAGACGGTAGAAGGTCCGCGTCATCGTGAGGGGCTGCGAGTAGGGCAGCGCGCCGTCGGGCGCCGGCCGCGGCAGGTGACTCGGATCCGGCATGTGACCCAAGAGCAGCACGCCGGTGTTGATCCGGCGGTTCTCGTACGTGCTCGACGAACTGATCCGCAGCACGTCGATCGCATCGGCGACGCGGTCGATCGCCAGCCCCTCGCCGCGCAGGTAGGGCATCGGATCGAGGTAGGCCGAGACAAAGCGATCCTCAATCAGCCCTCTGAACAGATCGAGCCGTTCGGCGGCACCGGCCGACTCGAGCAGCGCGTGATAGCGGGCTGACAGCACGCGTCCGATCGTCCGCAGCAGTCGTGTCTCGTTGTCGGTGAGAGCCCGGTCAGGATGCTCGAGCCGATACGCGCTGCCCAGCCACGTCAAGTCTGCGCCGCCGTCGTCTCGAGAAGACAAGACCAGGCGAGCGACGCTCGGAGACGCTGAGCCGGACCGCGTCAGCCGTCCGGCCGGCAGGCAATACTTGAGAGGCTCTCTGTCGCCATGCAAATGAGGCCGATTCGATCATATCAGCCTGACCGACCTCACGGAGTAGACGCGTCATCGAGGCAGTCCGGACTTCCGATGAGGCCGGCGCGGGTCTGCCTGCTCTCGCGGAGGGCGGCTCCGTTATCGATTGGCGACGCCGACGTCTCACTTGCGGCTGTCGTCCGGCACCGAAGACCGCAGTCGCGTCGAATGCGACCCTGGCGCTGTTAGGTTGCGCGCCGGATCCGCGACCAGCAGGAGTATGCGAGCAAGTCGATCGTCAGCGGGGAACTAGACCCGTGAGCGACGGGATTGCCTCTGGTTGCACATGTAGGCGTTGAGTCACCTATCCGCATCCACCACCCGGGAGGGGTCCTATAGCCCTATGTCTTTCGAACCGAAAGCGTGAAATAGGAAGAAC
>QHWL01000497.1 GCA_003222555.1 Acidobacteriota bacterium
TGACATCCGACTTGCGGAAAAAGACGATCGTGTCGCCGTCGGTGTGAGCGGCGGGCTGGTGGAGGATTTCGATGCCTTCGTCGTTGAAATACATCGTTCGCCGCCGCTCGATGAACGATTCGCTCGGCCATGTTTCGCTGGGAAATGGTGACGGACGGTCCGGTCCGGGCGGCCGGCTCATCCGCGTGAGGACGTTGTCGTGCGAAAGGACTCTGGCCGCGTCCGCGTCGGTCCCCAACATCGTCGTCCGGCCCGCTGCAGTACGAACGGCAAAGCTCGTGATGTTGCGCCCGGCGCTGGCGATCTTCGCGTTGCCGCCGACTACGTCAGGATCCGCGCTGGTATCGATGATGTAGCGAATGGGCTGGTTGGTCAGCTTCGCGACCGCAGCCACCACCTCGCCCGAGGCCTCCGCTGTGCCTGCGTTCACCAGGACGACACCGTTCGGGCCGATCTGCGCGCCGATGTTGGCGCCCGCGCCGACAATCATGTAGAAGTTCGGGCGGATCTGAAGGACCTCGAGTCCCGCCGCGTTGCCCTGCGCAAGCGCTATGACGCCCGACACACACAGCGTGAAGCCAACGCCCGCGGCGAGTGTCCGTGTCCCGATCCTCGCCCTCACGCTACCAAGGAGTGCATCCACTGTCATTCGTGTACCTCGCGACAGGAAGTGATGCGGCAATACTGGACGAACTGGGCCACGGCTGGGAACCCCAACGGCGGACAGTTTGCCGCCCTGGCCAAAGTTCGATGCTGCTTCGGGGGCATACATCCAATTCACAGATGTGGAGCCCGCCGCTCGGGATGCTCACCCACGACGCGTGCCGGTCGGGGTTATTTTAGGCTCTAAGGCGCCTTCGTGCTGAATTATCAGCAGACGGGAGCAGTGGCAGTCACGTAATCTTAAGAAGAAACTCCATGGCCGACACCGTAATGGAAGCTCTCATCCTCGACCTCCTGGAATGGCTGACAACACGCGAGCGAAGCTACGAAGAAGTGATGGAGGCGTGGCGCACGTCCTGCCCGAAACTCCCCGTTTGGGAAGATGCCAACGACCGCGGACTCGTCACACGCAACGAAATCAACGGGCGCTGTATCGTCGGCGTAAGCCCGTCAGGCCGCGCCCTTCTCGACCGGCGGAGGACGCTGCCACAATGAACATCTCAATCCCTCGACGACTATCACGCCCAGACGGAGCATCCGGCCTCTTGGCCACGAACAAGCGGAGGAACGCGACAAAGGCGCGTTACACTAGCAGGTTCAGTCGGGGTTGGCGCCTGTAGCTCAGTGGTAGAGCATCCGACTTTTAATCGGATGGCCGTTGGTTCAATTCCAACCAGGCGCACCAGTATTCGCCCGCCCCGCCCACGTCTGGCACACGATGGGCATGCACCTTGCTCGGCATCGCCCCAAGGTCTGTCACCGGAAAAGAGGTGAATGTGCCACGAGCGCTTTGGATACGAGCGTCGTGTCAAGGCAACCGTGAAGAGCCCTCAGAAAAAGGGGACGCGGCGCGCAGCTTAGCGTTTCGGGAAAACGTCGTGCGGATTTTATGTAGCGTGTGTAGAAGTAGGGCGGACCTCATGAAGGTCCGCCCCCACGGCCCGCTGCAGCCGGCCCCGACCGCCGCGGGTCGTGAAACGCGATTCTAGCCTCGCGATCGCCTCCTCCGTTCAAATCCCCGGCCGCGCAAAGCTGCACTGTCGTGGTGTTAGTACTTCGTAATCACCACTGAGAAGTAGCCGCTGTTGTCAGTCCAGACGTTGTCGTTCACGCCGAGCATCAGGCGGCCGGCGGCCGGCATGACGATCGGTTGCGCGTTAGAGCCGATGGGGAACGGCCCGCTGCTGCCGACTTTCCCAATCAAGCCGCCGACCGGCATTGCGGTCACCGGATAGTCCTGCCGTCTGACGGAATCGTTGCCATCGGGCGGCGCGGTTTGACCGGGCACCCACTGAATCTGGCCCGTCGCGCGGAAGGCGACGCGATCGCCCTTCCTGACGACGACACCGGTGTCTGTCCACGGCTGGTTCGCCTCGACACGAATGGCGCCAGGTTCGAGCACCGTCCCGGATGTGCCGGCGGCCGCGCGCTGGCCAAGCCCAGTGGTGTTCCAGATTGTCCGCGCGCTTTGCGTGTTCAGATAGATGCGGCTGACATCGCGGATGGCATACTGCTGCTGTTCGCCCGCCTCGTTCTGCCAACGGACCGTGTCGCCGCCAACCATGTTGATGAACCGGCCCTGCTGCTGCGCGCCGCCGCTTCTCAGTACCAGCACGTTGGTCCTCGTGTCGGACGGCAGGGCGTCGAGCTCAGCGCGCTGAGGACGCCCGCCGACGAAATCGATGACCGCGACCTGATCGAGCGGAAATGTCTGCTCTTTGCCGTCGTTGCCGCCCAGGTTGAGTTGGCCGTTGATCAGGTTCTCGCGTGATTCGGTATGGAACACGACCGGACCGCTCTTGCGCTCACCGTCGGTCAGGATGAACGTTGCCCGTTCGGCTCCGGCCAGGACGGACACGCCGACCGACGCGACGAGCGCGGCTGTAGAAACGATTCGAGGAATCATCGATGCCTCCCTCAATTGCTGCATTTCGCGCCGGTTTCGTGCGGCATCCGACATGCGCCGCGCATCGTCGTTTGTCGTATGGCTGACGCCTGCGCAATAGCATGCCGGAATGGAAGAGAGATCGTCTGTGCAGTTGTGAACAGCGCCCTCAACGCTCAACGCCTGGGTCTGGTGTGCAATTAGGGATGCACCGGGCTGGCGACAATAGCGCGGCGCTCGCGTAGAGTAAGCTTGGTCGATGGTTACCTGTCGCTGTACGAACCTCAGTCATCCGGAACACCTCGGTCGCATGTGCGAGAACCTTGCGACAGAGCCAGACCGCCAATGCGAAGCCTGTCATGCGCACATGGCGCACGATCGAGAGTCGACCAAGCCAGGGCTTCCATCGCCAGGCGCTCTCGCACCGCCACGCAAGGAGTCGAGATGACCCTCAACGGTCGAGGCTTTGCAGACTCTCTTTCGACCCCTTCTCGATCAAATCACAAGCCCCGTGGCGATGACGAGACTGAGCGCATGATTGTGGAGCCAGGAACGTTGACCGACCATCCGCCAATTGTACGGGTTGGGATTACAATAGCAGCATCTGCCCGAGTCATCACTCCGGAGGGGCTCTAGGAAGGATGACGTGGCCGCGAATTGGACGCTCAAGGGCTATCTGATCGGGTCGTGCAATTGCGATTGGGGCTGCCCGTGCACGTTCAACGCCCGTCCGACGTACACGAAATGCCAGGGCGCCTATA
>QHWL01000498.1 GCA_003222555.1 Acidobacteriota bacterium
GGCGAGGACGCTCGACTCGCTGCCTTCGACGTCAATCTTGATGAACGCTGGAACGCCGAACCGGGCAATCAACAGATCGAGGGTTGTGGCCTCGACCTCGAGGCGGCGGTTCCAGCGCACGCGGGCGAAATCGGGCTCGCGCGCGCGCGCGTCGCGCCACGCGGCGGCGAGCGTCGTCACTGTCGGCGTGCGTTCACTGATCGACAGCGACGCACGGCCTGGCGCGTCACCCACGGCTGCCTCGACGACCTCGACTCGCGACGAGCGGCCGAAGAGCACGCGCAACAGCTGCGCGAAGTCGGGCTGCGGCTCGAGCGCCACGACACGACAGCCGAGAGACGCGAACGCGCGCGTGCGATTGCCGGCATGCGCGCCGATATCGAAGACGAGGTCGCCGGATCCGACCAGCTGAGCGTACAAGCGACGCAGGCGGAACTGCCGCAGCGGGATCGCGTGGTAGATCGCGAGCGAGCGTGCGAGGCCGACGGCGCGGTCAAAGCGGCTCATGTTCGGCGTGTGACGACGAGCGGCGGTGACCGCTATAATCGATGCAAGCCATGCGGCCAGAGATACACACCGCGGCGGAACCGATTCCCCGCCGCGAGCCGACGGCGGACGCCGCCTGGCGCATCGCGCTCGCCGCCGCGGGCGGCGCGGATCGGCTGGCGGAGGCCGGACAATTCGCCGCGTTCACGTTGGGCGAGGGTGCGGAATTGCGCGCCTTACCCGCCGGACATCCCGATGCGTCGATCGCGTGGCATCCCGGGACCGGCTGGGAGCTGCTTCTGCCGGCCGGCGATCCACGCCATGGCTTGCTCGATCTGTATCTGCCGATTTGCAGCGCGACCGCCGTCAAACCTATCACGGTCGGTCACCTAGGTCAGAGCCTCGACGGATTCATCGCCACGCACGCGGGTGAATCGCAATTCGTCACGGGCCGCGAAAACATCCTGCACCTGCATCGGATGCGCGCGCTGAGCGACGCGGTTGTCGTCGGCGCGGGCACGATCGCAGCCGACAACCCGCAGCTCACGACGCGCCACGTGGCCGGTCCGAGCCCGTTGCGCGTGATCTTCGATCCCAGTCGGAGGCTCGCGCAGGACTATCGCGTCTTCAGTGATGACTCGGCACCCACGCTCTATGTCTGCGCCCGCTCGCTGATATCCCCAGGCGAGAGTCATTTCGGCTTTGCCACCATCGTCCCGCTCGACGACGGGGACGGCGTCACCGTGGTGGAGCTCATGCGAGTGTTGCGCGAGCGCAGCTGCAAGCGGATCTTCGTGGAAGGGGGCGGCGTCACGGTATCGGCCTTCCTCGAAGCGAACCTGCTCGATCGACTACAGATGGCGATCGCGCCGCTCATCATCGGCGATGGGCGTCCCGCGATTCGATTGCCGGCACGCGCCACCCTCGGGGACTGTCACCGCCCGCGGTATCGCGTGTTTCGGATGGGCGGTGACGTGCTGTTCGATTGCGAGCTCACCACCGGCGGGCAAGCCACCGACGAGCCGAGCCCCGACACTCCATCGGTCACTCGGGTGATCTAGAAATCGGTAAAGCCCGTGGCGGCCGGACCTGCTGTGAGAGTGGTGTGCCTGCGGCGCTAACCACGGTGAACACGGAGGACTACAGAGGGCGCGGCTTTTCTTTCTCATGTTAACCGTGACCTCAGTTCGAGTTCCGTGATCTCCGTGGTGGAGCTTCATGTGGACAACCAAGCAGCGAGATCCTCGTGGCCGACGATGAGTCGCGAGCGACCCGCGGTCACGTGCGCGAGCCTCCGCGTCCGCCAGCTTCGGATTGATGACGGCTGCCCAGCCCCGACAGCGATCGCCGCCTCCGCCCACCCGTCGATGAGTTGCTCCTGCAACTGGCGCGCGTCGGGCCCCAGCACCCAGTCGCTCGGCCCGCGTTGCACGTGATAGCCGAGGCCGGTGAAGCACTGTTCGGCCCAACCGCACGCGGTGGCTCCCAGCGCCGCGCCGAATCCCTTGTCGGTCTGCTGATGCGCGTTCACGAGCGCACGGATTGTTTCGTCCTCCGGCTCTTCGGGCGAACACCGGATCCGGCCATCGTAGGTGAGCGCGAGCAGTACGGCCGCGCAACTAAGGCGGCATCGTCTGGCAAATGCGCGCAGCCAGCGCTCGGACACCAGGTCCAGCAGGGCCGAGGCCGTCACGAGGTTCCGGCCGGCGAAGATGTCGCCATCTCCGCCCTCCATGTCTGTGGCGAGGTCGCGGCGGGACCGCGCTAAACGGCACATCAACCGCGCGCCCGTCACCAGCAGCGAATCGCCCTCGCCGGCGATTTCAAGCCCGCGCGGAACACCCCAGGAACGCATGCGCATCGGCAGCTCGGCGAGCAACACCGGATCTCGATCCACGAGCACCCAACTCTGCCGAGGAGGCAAATGTTCCGCCAGGTAGCGCACGTTGGCGCCCGTGCCAGTTGCAATATCCAGCACGAGCAACTCGGCATCTTCGGGAAATCTATCCGCGATGGCACGGGTCAATCGCGAGGAGCGCGCCAGAACGTCGGCCGCCTCGCGCAGCGCCAACCAGTCAGGTTTGAACTCGCCCATCGATGGTATTCCTGGGGTCGACGAAATTTGAGAGCGCCTCCGCCATTCTGCCGCCCGCACCTTCCCACGTCGGCAACCGGTCACGCACGCGGCGCGCTCCCTGCTTCAGCCGCTCGCGAGCGTGAACGTCGCCGACGACTTGCGCGAGCGCCGCCGCCAGAGCGTCTACGTCTCCCGGCGGCACGAGAAGCCCGGCCTCATCGCCGACGAGCTCCCCAATCGCACCGGTGTCTGTGCTGACAATAGGCAATCCACGGGCGAGCGCTTCGGCGACCGCCATGCCGTAGCCTTCATACAGCGTCGGCAAGACGAAAACATCGGCGCCATCGTAATGGGTCGCGAGCGTCGCCGTATTCATTTCGCCGGCGAGCCACACGCGATCCTCCAGGCCGTCGGCGCGGAGCCGTTCGCAGAGACGCTGCGCCGTCACCGGATCGCGGTCGGGGCTGCCGATACAGGTGAGGCGCCAATTGAGGTCGGGAATCGCGGCGAGTGCTCGGAACAGCACCTCGTGGCCCTTGCGCGGAATGAGCGCCGCTACGCACAAAAGTTGCAAGGCTGCGCCCTGCGAACCGTGCGCCAGCGGCGCCCGATCCGTCCCCGGCTCGACGACGATGAGCCGATGCCGACCGACGCCGTCAGCGGCCAGCGTTTCGGCGGTCGCCCGGCTCGTCACGATCACCAGCGGGACCGCCGCGAGCGCGCGACGCTCGCTGGCTTCG
>QHWL01000499.1 GCA_003222555.1 Acidobacteriota bacterium
GCTCCTCGCCCCGCATCGCGCGTTTATCGAGGGGCGGGCGGCGCTCGAAACCCTCGAGGGCGATCGCGTTGCCCGGGCGCGGGAAGTCTTCGAGGACGCATTGCGCAGGGCTCCCGAGTACGCATCGGCACACGTCGGGCTGGCCAATGCCTACGTGATGCAGTTCGAGATGACGCGCGCCGATCCGGCGCCCGACGCGAGCGCGCTCGCCCTGGCCACCCTTCACGCGCGCGAGGCGTGCCGGCTCGATCCACAGTCCGGCGAGGCGTGGGCGACGCTTGGATTCGTGCTCGACCGGAGCGGCGACTGCCTCGATGCGCGTGCGGCATCGAAGCGTGCGGTGACGCTCGAGCCGGACAACTGGCGGCATCACTTCCGCCTGTCGTTCGTCAGCTGGGGTGAGGAGCGCCTCCGTGCCGCGCACCGGACCCTCACGCTTCTGCCGGGCTTCCCGCTCGCTCACTGGCTCGCGGCCACAGTTCATGTGGCGCGGCAGGTGTTGAGCGAGGCCGAACGCGAGCTCGCTGCGGGTCTCGCGCCCCAGGCGGGCCCGCCGATGGGCGGCTCGCGGTTTAGCGCGGTGGCCCTGCACTGGCTGCTGGGACTCATTCACCTGGCGCACGGCGATGAGACGAGCGCGCTCGAGGAGTTCGAGCGCGAGCTGTCGTTCGAGAGCGCCGGTCAGCTGTACGCGCGCGAGTGCGCGGCAAACACCTGGTACGCCATCGGCGCGCTCAGGCTGCGGCAGGGTCGACAGGCAGACGCCGGCGCGGCATTTGCGCGCGCGATCGAACGTGTGGCCACGCACCCTATGGCGCGGGTCGGACTTGTCGCCGCCGGTTCGCCCGACCCTATCGGACCGCCGCCACTTGACAGCGGCATCGCGCAGTCCGGCCGTCTTACGCGCTCGGTCGATGCGGCGGTGTTTCGGGCCGCGCAGTTGGTCGTCGCCGGCGCTCACACCGAGGCCGCGCGCCTCCTCGACGAAGCCCTGGCCGGCGCTGCGGCAGGTAACGCAGGGTGGCTTCTTCCAATCGAGCCGTTGCTGCACGTCACGGCGCGTCCCGACATCTGGGCTCGCGTGCTCGCGCACCTTCGAAACCGCGCCGCCTGAAGAGATCAGGACTTTTCAGCAGACACGTCAGGACATCCTTCGAGGGCTGGGCCACGATAACGGCTGACGAGGCGAACCACGACGCTTCGCATGCCGCGCGAATGCGGCCCATCTTCTGGAGGAAGCAATGCAGACTTCACACACACCGTCGCTGTTGACACCGGGATCAGCCATTCGCTATGCGGCGCATGGAGCTCTCCTCACTCTCCTCCTCTGCACACCAGCCCTGAGTCAGACGCCTCTGCCTCCAATTGCCAAGACGGCTGACCTTTCGGGCCCCCGCTTCGGCCTCACCCTCCTGGCCGACGGCGTGGTCAAGAAACTCGAGGAGCGGGACATCAATGTGGGCCCGCACATCTCGCAGTTCGGCTGGCAGTTCGAGAAGCAG
The DNA here is from genome assembly GCA_003222555.1 of Acidobacteriota bacterium. Classification (GTDB taxonomy): domain Bacteria; phylum Acidobacteriota; class Vicinamibacteria; order Vicinamibacterales; family CAVVIG01; genus JAHFUJ01. The sequence continues at coordinate 1,503 of QHWL01000499.1, forward strand.
TTCTACACCAAGGACGGTCCGGTAACGATGGTGACCGAGTGGGTGGCACTCGTCGGAGGGCTCGAGCAGAGCGTTGTGCTCCCGAGCCTGAGCTGGATGGTGGGGGCCCGGACGAGGGACGGCGCCGAATTCGGCATCGGCCCGAACGTCACGCCAGCAGGAACAGCCCTGGTCCTCGCGGGGGGGATGACATTCCGCGCGGGGGCTCTGAACATCCCGGTGAATGTCGCCGTGGTGCCCTCCAAGGCGGGATCGCGCGTGACCCTGCTCTCGGGCTTCAGCCTGCGGCACCGGTAAATGAAGTGCCGCCAGGCGCGGGGCAAGACTGTTGAACGCTGTCCCGGAGGCCCGTCCTTCATGCGGTTTGCTCTGTCTCCAAGAGCCGCATGCTAGCGGGTGGATAGCGCGTACCCGAGGCCACACCGATCGGAAACATCTCGTCGAGGGCGGCCACGTCTTTGCTCGTGAATGAGAGCGTGGTCGCCTCGACGTTTTCTTCAAGGTAGCGCCGCCGCTTCGTTCCGGGAATCGGCACGATGTCCTCTCCCTTGGCGAGCATCCACGCCAGCGCGAGTTGGGCCGTCGTGCACGCCTTCGTGCGCGCGATGGCGTCGAGTCGCTCGTAGAGCTCCAGGTTCCGCTTGAAGTTGTCGCCCTCGAATCGCGGCAGCTGTTTGCGAACGTCATTGCTCGCGAGCTGGGACGTGTCGCGCACGGCGCCGCCGAAAAACCCGCGTCCGAGCGGACTGAAGGCGACGAACCCGATGCCAAGCTCGCGGCACGCGGTAAACACGGTTCGTTCCGGCTCCCGCGTCCACAACGAGTATTCGCTTTGCAGCGCGGCGATGGGATGCGTCGAGCACGCACGGCGCAGCGTCGCCGGCCCCGCTTCGGACAAGCCGAGAAACCGCACCTTGCCTTCGCGGACCAGCTCCGCCATCGCGCCGACGCTGTCCTCGATCGGCACGTTCGGATCGACACGGTGCAGGTAATACAGATCGATGACGTCGACGCCGAGACGTCGCAGGCTCGCCTCGCAGCACCCTTTGACGCACCACGGTGGCCGGGCCGCCGCCGGGCGGCGGCACGAGGCCGAATTTGCTCGCCAGCACCACCTCGTTCCGCCGGTTCCGAATCGCGCGCCCGACGAGAACTTCGTTCGCGCCCCGGCCGTAGGCATCCGCGGTATCGAGGAGCGTGACACCAAGGTCGATCGCGCGGTCGAGCGTCCGGATCGATTCTTCGTCGTCGCCGGCACCGTAACTCTGCGACATTCCCATGCAGCCGAGCCCGATTGACGACACCACCAGCCCGCCGGAACCCAGATTTCGAAGCTTCATAGGTGGGTAAGACTACACTACTATTCGCGCGAATACCGCTATAAGAAGAGCGATCGCGTACGCCCTCCATCAGTAGGTGAGCACGCGCCATGCGCTGGCGGAATTTTCTGGGGTCCTGAGTGGCCGCTCGACGCTTTTACAAATCGCTCTACGGCCAGGTGCTCGTCGCCACCGCGATGGGCGTCCTCGTCGGTCATTTCTGGCCGGGCGCTGGCGTCGCGATGAAGCCGCTCGGCGACGCGTTCATCAAGCTCGTCCGGATGATCATCGCACCGATCATCTTCTGCACGGTGGTTGTCGGCATCGCCGGCGCGGCCGGTATCAGGACGGTCGGCAAGGCCGGCGTGCTCGCGTTGATCTACTTCGAGCTAGTGACGACGCTGGCGCTGGTTATTGGGCTGATCGTGGTCAACGTGGCACGGCCGGGCGTGGGAATGAACGTCGATCCCGCGGCGCTCGACGCGAAGGCCGTTGCGCAATACGTCACGGCGGGAAAGGCGCAAAGCGCGAGCGGCTTCCTGCTCGACATCATTCCGACGACCGTCGTCGATGCCTTCGCGATGGGTGACATCCTGCAGGTGCTGCTGTTCTCGGTGATGTTCGGCTTTGCGCTGCGCGCCGCGGGTGCACGCGCGGCGCCGGTCCTCGCGTTCATCGAGCAGCTGTCGACCGTGGTGTTCGGCGTCGTCGGCATCATCATGAGAGCGGCGCCGCTCGGCGCATTCGGCGCGATGGCGTTCACGATCGCCAGCTTCGGCGTCGGCACGCTCGCGCCGCTCGCGAAGCTGATGGCCTGCTTCTACATCACGTGTCTGCTGTTCGTCTTCGGTGTGCTTGGCGCAATCGCGTGGCGGCACGACTTCGGGATCTGGCGCTTCATCAGCTACATTCGAGAAGAGATCTTCATCGTCTTCGGGACGTCCTCGTCGGAGTCGGTGCTGCCGCGCATCATGGAGAAGCTCGAAGCGCTCGGCGTGGACCGATCCATCGTCGGCGTCGTCATTCCAGCGGGATACTCGTTCAATCTCGACGGCACCGCCATCTATCTTGCCATCGCCACTGTCTTCATCGCGCAGGCGACGAACACGCCGCTCAGTCTGCCGCGGCAGCTGATGCTGCTGGCCGTTCTCTTGATTACCTCGAAAGGGGCGGCGGGCGTTGCCGGCGCCGCGCTGATCGTGCTCGCCGGCACGTTGTCCGCCACCGGCCACATCCCCGTGGCGGGCGTGGCGCTGGTTCTGGGCATCCATCGATTCATGGGCGAGGCGATTGCGGTCACAAATCTGGTGGGCAACGGCGTGGCGACGATCGTCATTGGCAAGTGGTGCGGCCAGGTCGACACCGAACGGCTGTCTGCTTTGAACGCTCGCGTTGCCAATCACACCGTGGAGACGCCGATCTTGGGCGTCGAGCGTTGAGCGGCGAGCCGGTGGGCTTCGGTCACCGCGGGGTGTCCGGAACACCGTTACGTGGAACGCTGGCGCTCGACGAGGACCCTGCGAAGGATCTTTCCGGATGGCGACTTCGGTATGTGGTCCGTGACTTCGACCGATCGAAGCTTTTTGTAGGGCGCGACTCGCGCGGCGACGTACTCGAGAATCTCTGCGGGCGCCAGTTCGCTCTTCAGTACCACGAACGCCTTCGGCACCTGCCCGGCTTCCTCATCCGCCAGTGGAATGACCGCGGCGTCGGCAATCGACGGATGCGCGAGCAGCACGGCCTCGAGCTCCGCCGGCGCGATCTGCATCCCCTTGTACTTGATGAGCTCCTTCAGCCGATCGACGATGAAGAAGCGGCCGTGCTCGTCTGCGAAACCGATATCTCCCGTGTGTAACCAGCCGTCCTCGTCGATCATGGCAGCGGTGGCGTCGGGCCGGTTGAAATAGCCCCTCATCACCTGGGGTCCGCGCACGCAGATCTCACCTTCCTCATTGGATCCCAGTTCCGCGTGTGATGCGACGTCGACCACTTTCACCTCGGTGTTCGGGACGGGCGGACCGATGCTCGCACCGCTGATCCGATCGCCGCCTACGAGCGTGGCATGCGTGACCGGAGACGTTTCGGTCATCCCGTAGCCCTGGACGACGTGGCAGCCCAGTCGTGTACTGGCCTCCTCGGCGAGGTTCTCCTTCAGCGGTGCGGCGCCAGAAAAGACCGTCCGCAGACTCGACAGATCGTATTTGTCCACGAGCGGGCTTTTCGCGAACGCCAGGACCATGGGAGGCACGACGTTGGCAAACGTGACACGGTACTGTTGAAGGATTTGCAAGCATTGCTCGAGATCGAAGCGCGGCATGGTGACGACTGTCGCCCCGACGTGCAGGGCGAGGTTCATGATGACGGTCATGCCGTAGATGTGGAAGAAGGGGAGGACTCCCAGCATGACGTCGTCTTCGCGCAGCCCCAGCACGCCCGCCGTTTGCAGGATGTTGGCCACGAGGTTGTAGTGCGTGAGCATCACCCCTTTCGGAAGGCCGGTCGTACCGCTCGAATATGGAATGACGACGACATCCTCACGTGGATCGATGAGGACGACGGGAGGATGGCCTTCTGCTGCGAGCAGCGACCCGAAGGGCGTGCCGCGCTCCGTCTCGCCGAACACGAATACCTCGCTTACTCCAGAGTCCCTGGCCGCCTGCTCGGCCTTCTCGACACAAGCTGGGACCGTCACAAGGCAGCGCGCGCCGGAGTCCTTGAGCTGAGCGCTCAACTCCGTAACGGTGTACAACGGGCTGATCGTCGTGTTGGTGCCTCCCAGCAAAGAGACCGCGTGAAACGCGATGGCGTATTCCGGAACGTTGGGGCTGTAGATCGCAAACACGTCGCCCTTACGGAATCCGCGCGCAGCCAGTCCTGTCGCGACCCGCCGCACGCCGTCCGCCCAGCCCTGATAGGTGAGCGTGCGGCCGCTGGTCCCGTCGACCAACGCCGGTTTGCCGCCGCGCTCCTCGGCCCGTTCGAGAAGGAACGGCGTCAGCGCCCCCTCGGGGACGGCGACAGGCGGTCCGGGCGCGCGGAGGATGCGCGGCGGTCGAACAGGGATAGCGTTTGTGGATCCAGACCAAGGGCCAGGTAATATGATGCGAAAGATCAGCGCAGCTGGCCCGGTGGGCGCGGCGGGAAAGTCATGAGAGACGAAGACGACTTCAACGCGGGAAAGCGTGGGCCGGTTCTGAAGCGACGCGGAAAAGACAGCGGCAGCAAGGGCGATCTGCCTGTCGTCTGCACGTTGACGCCGGCGACTGTTGCGACCCGAAAGGCTGCTTTGCTGCGAGGCCTCGTCGGACGGGTCGACATCAGAGAAGAGACAGCAACAGGACTACGCGTGACGCTCCCAGCGGACGCGCTATCGGCGATCCTGGAGACCGTTGATGCGGAGCGGAAATGCTGTCGATTCCTGCGGTTTGATATCATCGTCGAGCCCGACGGTGGCCCCATCTCGTTGGAGCTCACCGGTCCGCCCGGTACGCGGGAGTTCTTAGCCGCGCTTCTCGAATCGTGAAGCACGAATCTGTCGGCGTTCGTGACAGGGGCATTTCGTCGAGCACTCGTTCACGATCCTCGTCCTCGCGCCTTAAGAGCGTGTGAAAAAATGCGACGTTTGAACGCAGAGCTCGCAGAGCACGCTGAGAAATCCCTGGGTATCTCTTCTCTGCGGCCTTCCGCGGTCTCTGCGTTGAACGTGATTTGTTCACAGTCTCTTAAGGCCCGAGGCCAAGGCCCAAGGACCGTTAGAACGGCCGGACCGTCTGCATGGTCCCTTGAAACGGGGTCACTTGGCCGGCCGTCACATCGGCGTCAAACACCATCGTCTGATATCCCGGAGAGCGGACCTCGACGTGATGCCGGCCAGGCGCCAGCGTCAACGGCTGTGCGGTCGGTGCGAAATCCGCCACGGTCCCGACGTACTGACCGTCGACGTACACGGCAGCAGTGTTCGGGGTGATTTCGAAGCTCACGCCGCCCGATTCGGATTCGGCCTGTCCCGGCTGCACGGCGACCGAGCCTGGAGCCGGGGGCGGGTAGTTCGCCGGCGGATACCCAGACGGGGGATAGTACGCGGGCGCGCGATACGGATACGCATACGGATAGGGAGACGCATACGGATAGGGAGACGCATACGGATAGGGGGGCGCGTAAGGATAGGGCCCGTACGCGTAGGGCCCGTACGCGTAAGGAATGTAGGGATACCGGTACCCGTAGCCGGGGTAATAGTACGGATACGAGACGGGGAATCCCACCCACAGCCCAAACCCAAGACTCACACGCGGACGGAATGTGTAGTAGGGGCGGCCGAACCCGTACGGGGCGACCACTCCAACGCGACCGACAATGCGCGGCGCCACGTGACCAACGGGGCCTCGCGGTGCGCCGGCGCGCGGCCCAGCGTGACCGACGCCCATACCTCCGCGCCTCTGGCCGCCGCCCCGCGACTGAGCGTCCGCCGGCGCGGCAACACAGATGAGCGAAGCCAGCAGAGCCGGCGTCGCAAGAATGGTAGTGCGGGTCATTAGACGCTCCCCAAGGTCAAAGGCAGGCGGCGTCAATAATTATACGCCTGTCACCGCTTTCACGGGTGTGGCGCGGGCTTCCGCCCTCGCTGACGCGTCGGCGGACCGCCGTAGCCTTGGCGGAGGCTGGTCAGCCCCGCGTTCGCAGGCCTGAAGAGCCTGTGAAGAAACCGCTAACCGCCGAGACCGCCGAGACCGCGGAGAAAAAAACTTCAAGAATTCTCGGCGCGGTCTGCGTGCTCGGCGGTAAAACGGCGCTTTCTTCACACGCTCTGAAGGCCTGCGCCGCTCTAGCAGCCCGTGGTGCAACTCCATCTGCATTCGAGCGGCGCTGCATCCCGTCTGGCGGCGTTGCTCCTCCCTCAAATATTCCCGATATTCTCGGTCGTCGCGCCTTGCCAGCCGGGCGCATCGCCGCTCTCGGTGCGACGATGGACTTGCACCACGGGCTGCTAGACCCGCAACGGCGGCTTAAGGTCTCCCACCCGGTGCGTACGCCCGAGCGGACGCCGGGCTCAGCGCCCGGTCTGGATGAAGCAGTTCGTCGACAATCCAGCCCGCGCCGTGAACCTCCCGGGCGACAGTCAGCGCGAAGCGGATGTCGGTGCTCAGCGCGCGTCCGCCGTTCTCGCTGTATGTCCAGTCGCCCGCCATCGCCTCCTCGTTGCCGTCGAAGATCAAGCCGACGATCTCCAGCGAACGGTTGAGTGTCGAGCTGCCCGAGTTTCCGCCGGTGATGTCGTTGGTGCTCACGAAGTCAACGGGCAACGCCCCATATCGCCGACCGAATGCGGCATCGCCGATCGACTGACGCCACGTCAGGAGCTTTCGCGGCAGCGCGAAGTCGCCGGTGTTCCCGCGCGACTGTGCGAGCGTGAACAGGTCGCCGAATTTGGTGGCGAATGGCACCGGCTTGCCCTTGCTGGTGTAGCCCGCGACGCGGCCGTAGGTGACGCGCAGCGTGAAATTAGCATCGGGGTACATCGCCGTACCTTTCCACGCGGCGAGCCCGCGCGCAAAGCGGGAGCGATTCTGCAGGATTTTCTCGTTCAGGATTCGCGTGCGCTGGCGCTGATCTCGGAGTGAGGGAAGAAGATCTCGCGTGAAGACCATCGCCGGGTCGGTAGAGGCCTCGAATGTTGCGGGAGGTGCGTCAACGAGCGGCTTCCGGACGTCGAGCGACGCGATGCGAGTCCCGCTGACAACGGCATGGGCCATCGCCTGCGCGCTCGCGCCGCCACCGAGGCGTTCGGCGAGCTTCAGGACGGCAACGATCTGCTGCGAGGCCTTGAGCGCGAGCGCGCGCTCGAAGCCGATCGCAAGCAAGTCCTCGTCCAACTCGGGAATGATCGGGTCGTCGTTCAGCAATCCCTGCTTGACGTTGGGCCAGTTCCGTTCTTGATACTGCGGTTCGCGTTCTCGATCCGATGTCTTCGCCCGCT
>QHWL01000500.1 GCA_003222555.1 Acidobacteriota bacterium
CCGAGTAGTGAATCTGCCAGAAGTCCATGAACCCGGGCGTGCTGCGGACGATTTTGAACGTATCCGCCGTGCCGCCCTTCCTGGGGCTATTGTTCATGATCGCGGCTCTTGCACGGACCGCATGCACCATCACCGGGTTCCCCGCCCAATCGGTGCCGTGTCGCGACGTGAAGTACACATCGGCTGTGCCGAGCAGGTTGTTCGGGCAGACGAGATCCTTCTCCATGTTCCAGATAAGGTCCGAGAGATCGACGAGCCTGAAGTTGCCGTATTTGACGACCGCTCCCAGCGCTTCGGCATTTTCGGGCGTCGCGTCCTGGACTCGGGGGACGAATTCGCGGCACAGCGGATTGGGCGCGCCTGCGCCCGGCATGCCCGCGACCGGAGACGTGATCAGCTCGCCGGCGTTGGAGACAACGGTAAAGTCGAAGCCGGTGACGGGAATCTTGGTGCCGGGTTTGGGCACCGTCACATGGGCCTTCTCGCGCACGGTGGCCCAGGTGTCAAAGGCCGCTCGTCTGTTTGGCGCCCCTTCCACCGTCCATCCGCCGTGATCGTAGAAATGTCGAATCGGGATCCTCTTCGAAAGCTCTGCGGCGTTGCCGACGTGGTCGCCGTGGTAGTGCGAAATGATGACGTGGTCGAGCTGCTGCTCGACCGCCACGTCCTTGATGATGTTGCTGATGCGGTCGGTATCACGGTTGTTGTCCCCGCCGGTGCCGGTGTCGAACAACAGAGTCTGTCCGGTGGGCGACACATACAGGACGGCCTTTCCGCCTTCGGTGTCGATCACGTAGAGGTCGAGCGTCGGCGGCGGAGTTCTCTGCGCCGGGACGACCGCGCCGTTCACCACCTGCGTGGCTTGTGTCTGTCCGTGAGAGTGGACGGCCGCGATTGGCACCAGCAACGCCATCACCACGAGAAGCAGCACCGTTCTGCGCATACCCAACCTCCCAATCAGCCTTGTCGGCTGTTCATCTGGTGAACTCGGCGAAGCCTGTGGTCCCTGTGGTATCACGCACGCAGGGACAGGTCAAGAACATCGTTTGGAGCCGAATCGGCGGTATCATCCGAACAAATGACCGACCCGTTCGGAAACGGGCACGGAGAAGCGAGGAGTGCGCATACATGGCTGAGGAGGATCTCAAAGCGGAGCTGGACCGCCTCAAAGCGGAAAACGAGCGGCTGAAAGCGGGCCACAACCGGAGCATGAGCCTCAAAGTGAGCGAGAAAGGCGGCGTTTCCGTGTATGGCCTCGGGCGGTTTCCGGTGACGCTCTACAAAGAACAATGGGCGAAGCTGCTCGACATGGCTCAGGAAATCCGCGCGTTCATCAAGGAAAATGAGGGGCGGTTGAAGTCCAAAGGGGACTAGCGAGCGCCATCCTTCTCACGTGGCTTCGTGATAAGCCTTGGCGCCACGTTAGGGGACGCACTCCTTCACGTCGGCAGCCATGACTCCCAGTTCCGAATCGAGAGCGAACCTGGGGTTGGATTCCCGGCCCGGCACCGAACGGATGAAGGTGCTCGTGTCGTCGATCGGCAGCGTGTTGACATTGGCGCAGAAACTTGGCCACGTGCCGTCCCGACGAAGATACTCCTCGACGTTCGAGACATAAAAGGCCGACACGGTTGCGCCCTTGTCCTTCAAGTAGGCACTCACGGCTCGAAGCGCTTTGGGGCCCGCGAAATTGCCGACAATCGGCACCAGCAGATTCTGGGCTTCGAACTCCTTCACGAACGCGAACGCCTCTTCAGTCGACAGGTAACTGCGGGAGTGCCCATCGCGATCGGTGGCCACCATGAGATCCGAATACGTCGGTTCGGAACGGCGGCGGCCGCCGCCGTTCCGCGTGGACGAGTACTGGAGGTCGGGTCCGAACGAACAGAAGTCGGAGTAGATATGTTGCAACCTCAGCATGTCGTCGCCCGTGAGCGCGAACCTGTGTTTCTTGACGAGTTGATTCACGATAGCCCTGAGATTCTCGCCCCGCAGGGCGTCGCTCGTTTCGACGTTCGTATAGGCGTCGAAGATTTCCGTCACGGTGGACGTCGTGCCGAGTCCGTCGGGGCGCTTCTTGGAGAAGAGCCGCGACACGAATTCGGCGCGATCGGCCGACAACTCGAACAGCGCTTTGTACATCAGGTGAAGGTCGCGATTTCCCCGCCGGATGTCGACGATGAACGCGATTTTCGGCCTGAGCGCGGCAATGTAGGTGAAGTTCTGCTCCGGCCCCACACCAAGGTAGACACGGCTCGGCTTCGCAATCTGCGTGAGGTCCGGAATGACGTACTGAAGGCCGCGTTCGTTCGACAGCAGGTTGTCGGATTGGAAGCTTCCGGACCGCTCGGAGAAGTCCGACGCGATCCGCCAGAAATCCTCGTCAGAGAGCCTCGACGGCAGCATTTCGGCCGCCGCGCGGACGGCGGGGATGAGCGGCGCCTTGAGACAAATCGCGAGGATCGAGCCCGCAACAAGCAGGGCGCGGCGTCTGGTCATGGAGGTAAATTCTCCGATCTGGCCGCTTTGCGGAGTTTCTCGGGACAGCGATTGTAACACCACCCGAACCTTTTCAGTCGGAAGGTGGTCAAGGTATGCTCTGGGCGACAGCCGACATAAGGATGCGACGTTTGAACGCAGAGCTCGCAGAGCACGCTGAGAAATCTTTGGGTATTTCTTCTCCGCGGTCTCTGCGTTGACGTGATTTGTTCAAAGCTCTACGGGCTTGCTCAAGGAGGGCGCAAATGCGCAACGAATCCATTCTCGTGTCCGTTTTCGTCCTCACGATCGCCACGACGGCAGCGGCGCAGACCAAATTCTCCGGGTCGCAGACGTGCGCGAAGCCCGACCCCTCCTACACCGTTGCGGTGGGCGATCGGGCCGACCACGTCATCTCGCTCAGCAAGGACAAATGCACCTGGACCCGCGGCGAGATCGCGGGGATCAAGCTCAAGACCGATGTCGATACGATCATCTCGGAAGACATCAGCGCCACCACCAGCCGCGATCGCGGTTATGCGGTGACGTTGATGGCCAACGGCGACACCATCTTTGTGGAGCTCGAAGGAACCACGACGATCAGGGAAGTCCCGGTCAGCGGCCGCGGCACGTGGACCTTCACGGGCGGCACCGGCAAACTGCAGGGCATCAAGGGCAAAGGCACCTACGACGGCAAGTACAATCGGGACGGAACGG
>QHWL01000444.1:0-3420 GCA_003222555.1 Acidobacteriota bacterium
CTTCTACAAAAAGCCTTGACGATTTTTTCCGAGACTTCACGGCCGAGTGGGTCCGCGGGAATCCCAACCTCGGCACCTCGACCCGCTATTTCACGGGCGAAGCGCAGGATCGCCTGGAGCGCCAGCTCACGTCTCAAACCGGCGCGTATCGTCGCGCCCGAATCCGTCTTGCGAAGCAAGGACTCGCCGAGCTGCGCGCGTTCGATCGCAGGAAGCTCGCGGAAACCCAACGTGTATCGGCGGACTTGATGGAGTGGCAACTGGATACCGTCGTGCGCGAAGAGCCGTTTCTCGATTACACCTTTCCCCTGGAGCAAATGAATGGTGTGAATATCGGGTTGGTCGAGACCCTGACGGTACGACACCCGCTGCTCACCGAGAAGGACGCCCTGAACTATGTGGCGGCACTCGGACAAGTGGGCACGCGGATGGAGGAAGCGATTTCCGAGTCGCGCCGTCTCGCAGGCAAGGGAATCGTCCCTCCGCGCTTTATTCTTCAGGCGACCATCAAGCAGATGCAGGGCTTTGTGGGCTCGTCTCCTGCCGAAAATCCGTTCGTAACGGTCTTCGCCCAGAAGATGGAGGTGCTTAGATCCATTCCAGATACCCGGCGCGAGCAATTGCGTGGCGACGCCGAAAGCATTGTGCGTGCGCAGGTGTACCCGGCATGGAAGCAAGCCATCGCGCTGCTCGAGTCACAGGTCGCGATCTCGACAGACGAAGCGGGATTGTCGCGTATCAAAGGAGGAGCCGACGCGTATACGTACGACTTGAGGCGCTACACGACTACAGTCCTGACGCCAGAGCAAATCCATCAGATTGGCTTGAAGCGCGTAGACCAACTCGAAAAGGAAATGGGCGCTGTTCTGCGGCGGATCGGTCGCACCGAAGGCTCTGTGAAGGAACGCATCGCGAAACTCAGCGTTGACATGCGTTACCCGAACCCGACTTCTGAGGAGAGCCGATCCGAGATCATGCGCGATATCGATGGCATGATCCGCGACGCCGAGAAGCGGGCCGCGTTGTTGTTCGACGTGCGGCCGAAGTCGCCGGTCATCGCGCGGCCGTTTCCCAGCTTCCGCGAGGCCAACGCCGCCGCCAACTACAACAGTCCGGCGCCCGACGGCTCCCGGCCGGGGACATTTCAGTATCCCCGCCGCCTGGACCGGATGACCAAATTCGGCCTGCGCAGCGTGGTCTATCACGAAACGGTGCCCGGCCATCATTTCCAGATTGCATGGCAAGTCGAGCGCAAAGACCTCCCGCGCTTCAGGCAAATTGGCGCTTTTGGTGGGATCTCTGCGTTGTCGGAGGGCTGGGGTCTCTACGCGGAGCGGCTCGCCGCCGAATCGGGATGGTACGACGGCGATCCCGAGGGATTGCTTGGGCAGCTCGACAACGAACTCTTCCGCGCCCGGCGGCTGGTCGTCGACACCGGCCTCCACGCCATGCACTGGACGCGCCAGCAGGCCATCGATTACGGAATCGAGGCGAGCGAAGTCGAGCGGTACACCGTTTACCCGGGCCAGGCCTGCTCCTACATGATCGGCGAACTGAAAATTCTGGAACTCCGGGACAAAGCCAAGCAGGCGCTCGGTGACAAATTCTCCTTGCGGCAGTTCCACAACCTCGTGCTGGCCACAGGCACAGTTCCGCTCGACCTACTCGAGCGCCAGGTGGACGCCTATCTCCGCTCCGAGGGCGGGAAACAGTAGTGACAGGGCGTTAGAGCCCGTGAAAAAACGCGACGTTTGAACGCAGAGCATGCAGAGCACGCCGAGAAATCTTGGGCATTTGTTCTCCGCTCCGCGGTCTCTGCGGTGAACGTGTTTCAATTTGTAGATATCGCTCCCACGGTCTTCACGAGGTCGCTGTACGGTGCGATCGTGCCGTGAATCGGCACGATGCGGTCGACCTTCAGGTTGGGATGCTTCTTGATATTCTCGAGCAAATTGGCGGCGAACGGCGCGACCATTGCGCCGGGCGTGAACACGTCAGCCTCGACAAGGAGCCGTTCTTTGGGAAAGTAGGCCATCAGGAGCGTGTCGGCGTGCGGACTGCCGACGAGATTGTACAGGTTGACGGTCATCGCTTTGTCCGTGAGAATCATCTCCCCGTCGACGGTCTCGATCTTCAGTGGCTTGGCATTCTTGGCGAGCGCGTCCGGCACGATGGTGTGCGGCCGCGCCACCGCCTCTTGGTAAAACGGCGCACTGGCCTTTTGCGCGATGAGGGTGAGGCCCTCCGACACGGCGGCGCGGACGCCGCCAGAGTGGTCGAAGTGGTGGTGAGTGACGACGACCTGCGTCAGCGGCTTGTTCGGCCGCAGCTCTTTTGCCTTGGCAATGACCGCCAGCGCCCGGGTGTCGTTCTGTGGCGTTTCGATGAGCGTGAGGTGATCGCTGAACTCCACCAGCACGCTGTGGTGACTCTGCCCGGCGAGCCACCAGATGCCCTTGGCGACTTCCTGCGCAGTGACGTTGGCGGGAGGAACCCCTGAAGTCGCCGCCGCCGACGCCGCGGCGGCTGGCGCCGCCAGATCGCCGGCCTCGCCGTCGATGGTCTGCTTCATCACACGCAGATCCGCGGTGGTGTACTTGTCGGTCTTCGTCGTGAGGCGGGCGGGGAGCCGGAGCCCGTTGACATCCTGATAGTCAGCGAAGCTGGTCTCGATGGCGACATCGCCAAGGTTGGTGTTGTCGGTCATCGACACCACGCGGGTCGGCAGCTTGGTCGTGCTGTCGATCGCCAGTGTGAATTTGAGACCGTTGCCCGTCGTGATATCCACGACGCTCTGGTTGTCCTGATTCCGGGGATTCGACAGCTTGGCCGCCGGATCAAGCGCCGCGCGAACGATCGTGATCGGGTGATGGTAGATTTCCGCCTTCCGGTCGTTCGCCACTGGGTCGGGGACGCGGGTGGCGCTGCCGTTGGCCGCCACGTTATACCCAACGTTGCCGTCAATGCCCAGCACTTGTTTCTGGGGTGCCTGGCCCTGGAAGTACGTGAAGTTCGGTGTGCGCGTCTGCTCGATCCGCGCGCGTCCCGCCGCGACGTCCACAGCGCGTTTGTAGCCCGTCACGGTGAACATCTGAGACGTGGCGTCGGGCGTAAGGTCTTGGCCTAAGTTGCCGTTGGTGCCTTCTCCCTCGATGACGAGGGTTTTCACCGCCTGAATTCTGCCGCTGCCTCCGAGCGCCGCCGCCGCATCATTGATCACCTGCTGTTCCGGGGTTGACTGCGCGCAGGCGCTCCATGTGGCGGCTGCGAACAGAACGAGCCATGCAACGCGTTTCATAAGCAACTCCTTTTGTCATCGCCTTGGAGACTTCACCCATCCCACCCGCGCCCGCCGACGACACGATTTCGAACGGGCCAAGGCGGGCGCCTGCCGAAAGAGCCATTAAAGCTACGAAGCAA